>JAUXEE010000098.1 GCA_030618065.1 Gemmatimonadota bacterium | reverse complement strand
TCATGGAAGCTCGGTATTTCACAGATCTTCTCCCGGAGATGAGTTGGCCGGATCGGGGCCGGGCCCGTGCACCCGGATGGGCGCCCGGGAGTCATCGACTCTTCCTGGACCCTACGGAACGGGTCGCTTCCGGATTCAATCCGAGTGACCGACGACGGCTGCGGAGGAGACCCACCGAGTTGTTGACTCGACGGTACAGTTGTATCCCTCGTCCGTACATTTTTCCCCTTTTCGGTCACGGAAGTTACGTCCGGCGCAGTGCCCGGGGGAAGCGTACGGGAGGCCGAAATGGGCGGGGAAATGGAGCGAAACGGGCCAAACAAGTGGTGTGGCCTTCGGCTCTCTGCCCGGTTCCGGCCTGATAGAGGGAGAACTCCCAACAGGGCACAGCTCTTGCTTCTCTTTTTTGGGGATTTTCTCCCCATTTTTTGCTCAAACACCCGTGGTTTTCGAGCCATTCAGGAGTAACTGAGGAGTTGTAGCCATGCGACACCACTGGACGAAGTGCCTCCCGCTGATCCTGGCCATGATGCTGCCGATGGCAGCCTGTGACGACAACGAGATGGCCGGGCCGGAAGACGGTATGGCCACTCTCTCGGTGTACCTCACCGACGCACTCGGGGACGTAGCGAACGTGTGGGTGGAGCTGGTCGGCCTCACCGCCCAGGGTGGCGAGGGGGGGCCGGTGGAGCTTCTCGGTGAGCCCACCGACCTGATCCTTCTCACCGACCTGGTGGGAGTGGTCCAGCTTCTCCAGGTGAACGCCGATCTCGATCCGACGACCATCAGCCAGCTTCGCCTGGTGATCGGGGACGCCGTGCTGGAGGCCTCAGATGGAACGGTCTACGTAAAGGGCAACCCGGTGCTCCCAGAGGGCCTGGACCCGGAGAACCCAGGCGAGCTCCATTGCCCCAGCTGTTCCCAGAGCGGGATCAAGGTGAAGGTCCCCAACGACGAGGTGGAACTCGAGGAAGGCGAGGCAGCGCTGGTGCTGGACTTCGACGTGGCCCAGAGCTTCGGGCACAAAGCCGGGAAGTCCGGAAAATGGGTCATGAAACCCGTCATTCACGGAACGCTGGTGGGGGACGAAGACGGTGACGGTGACGTCCTGGACGAGTTGGGTTTGACGAATTCCATCACAGGGGCCGTCGCCCTGGGCACGGGCTTTACGATCCCGGAATGTCCAGCAGGGGAAGTCCGTTCGATCAGGGACTTCATTCCAACGGCCACCGCCAACCTCCTCGTGGACGGTGAGAATCAGCCCATCGTCCGGGCAGGGGCGGTCGCCGAAGACGGAACGTTCCAGATCGGGTTCCTGTCCCCAGACTCCTACACCATGGGGTTCGACGAGGTGATAAATCTGGGAGACTATCAGCTGACCTTCACGGCCACCGTGGCGCCCGGCCAGGTAACCGTACCTGGCCCGGACGTGACCGGCGTCACCTACACGATTTCGGCAGCTGAGTGCACGGCGAGCGGGTGAACAGGCTGGACCGAGGGAAAAACGAGGGCCGGGGAGTTTCCTCGGCCCTCTTTCTCTTCCCGCCAGGTCCACTGGACGGTTTGCCGCCGCCCGGCCTGGGTGACATTGTGTGCATGGACGCCGGTCATGAGCTGAAACCCGGACCATCAACTCCTGGAGGTACCCTTTTGAGGAAGCTCATCTGGATTCTCGTCCTTTGGGGAATCCTGGGATTCGGACAGGGGGGTGCGGCACAAGAAGTCCCCCGCCAGGAGGTGGCCAGTTGGGAGGAGCTCAGGGCTCGGCCATACCCTCAGTGGTTCCAGGACGCGAAGCTGGGAATTTTCATCCATTGGGGTGTCTATTCCGTTCCCTCTTATTCCGGCGAGGAACAGTACGGCGAGTGGTTTCATCGGGGCCAGCAGGTAGGCGACACGCTCCGGACCCGCTTCATGCGGGACCATTTCGGAGAGGATTTCGTCTACTCCGACTTCGCTCCCCTCTTCCACGCCGAGCTGTTCGACCCTGACGAATGGGCGAACCTGTTCAAACGGGCCGGTGCCGGCTACGTCGTCCTGGTTTCGAAGCACCACGACGGTTATGCCCTCTGGCCCAGCCAGTACGCGAAAGAGTGGAACAGTGTGGACGTCGGGCCGGGCCGCGACCTGGTGGGCGAGCTGACGTACGCCGTGCGAAAGGCTGGGCTCCGGATGGGCCTGTACTACTCCCTCGCGGAGTGGAATAACCCATTGCACCGTTGGTACACGGACCCACCCGAGACCATCGGCCCCTACGTCGATCAGCACATGATCCCCCAATTCAAGGAGCTGATTTCCACCTATCGGCCGGCGGTGCTATTCACCGATGGGGAATGGCTGAATACCGCGGAGCAGTGGCATGCCCGGGAACTGATCGAATGGTACTACGACACCGTGGGCCCCGATGCCATCGTGAACAACCGCTGGGGGGCCGGTAGCGACATCGGTTTCCTGACACCGGAGTACAGCTCAGGCATTGAAGAGACCACCCGCCCGTGGACCGAGGTCCGGGGCCTGGGCCGCTCCTTCGCCCTGAACCGGAACGAGGATCTCGAAGCGTACATGACGCCCGGGGAGCTGATCCGCCGCTTCGCCAGCGCGGTGGCTGCGGGGGGCGGCATGATCCTGAACGTGGGTCCGAAGGCAGACGGCCAGATCCCCCTCCTTCAGCAGGAACGCCTACTTCAGCTGGGCCAATGGTTGGAGTTGAACTGGGAGGCGATCAACGGCTCCAGGCCATGGAAAAAGACGGGTGAAGACCGGGAGGTGACTTATTCCCGGGTCGATCCCACCATCGACTTTGATTGGGTGCGCAATTCACCGTCGCCCACCATCAGGGAAGACGACTTTTCCGCCGTCTGGACCGGGTATCTCCAACCCCAGCTCTCCGAGACGTACACCTTCGAGGCCGACGCCGACGACGGCATCCGCGTCTGGATCGAGGAAAAGCTGGTGCTGGATCACCGGCAGGGGGCCGGAACGAGAGCGGAAGAACTGGATAGGAGCGTCCGCCTCGAAGCCGGGAAGAAGTACCCGATCCGTGTCGAATACTTCGAGACGGATCTGAATGCTTCCGTGCGTCTCTTCTGGTCCAGCCCGAGTCAGCCGAGACAGGTCATCCCCCAGGAACGGCTCTTCACCACTCGCAGGATGGCTCAGGGTGACGGGTTGAAGGGCGTCTACCGCTCCATGCAGCGGTACCTGGCATACACCCAGAGGGAGGACAACCTCTACGCCATCTCCTTCGAATGGCCTGACGGGGAGTTGGCGCTGTCCATCCCCACCCCCCCCTCCGACCTGCGGATCCGGCTTCTGGGCCTGGACCGGGAGCTGCCCTGGCGAAGCGCCGGCGACACCGTCTACGTGGATCTCTCCGGCATCCACTACGGGGAGATACCCGGGCAGTGGGCATGGACGCTCTGCCTGGAAGGTTATGTGGGCCTCACGGAAGGAGCCCGCTGAGGCCTTCGCGTAGCCCATGTAGCCATGGATCCGACCGAAAGAGCGGACCGGCTTTGGAGCAGGGTTACTTCGGGCCACCCTCAACGTCGACGCAGTTCCGCTCGTAGTTCAGGTCCAGACTCTCGTCGGTCAGGATCACGAAATCGCCGCGCCCGGTGTGCTCGTCCGGATCGAAGGCGTTGAAGTCGTCGGCGATATCCATGTGGACCACCAGGCTCCGGGTCCCGGGGCGGTAGAACTGCACTTTTTCCGGTGTCCCCGTGAAGTTCATCACGTGGAACCCTCCCACCATATGGAGTACCAGACCTCCGGGGTTCAACTCCAGGAAGGTGGTGATGGCGTAGGCCATGGACGCGTCCCAAAGGGTCTGGGCCTGAAGGCCGTTCTCCATGAAGGACCCACCGTGGGAGGGCATTCCAGCCGGGGGAGCATCCCCAGCTTCGGCGGCAGGGTGGGCCTCGGCGTCGACTTCCTTCTTCATGCCCGCCTTCTCCGCTCCCTTCTCCATGCCCTCCTTCTTCGCGCCTTCCTCCTCCGGGACCGGGCACTGTTGCTCCATCGTCATCCCGGCCATGAGGGCATTCCACTCCTCCCGATAGGCGTCGGTAGGTGGCGGATAAGGAAGGGGCGGAAGCGCGCCTCGGGCCCGGGGCGACAGATCCCTCAGCGCATCGCGGCCCAGCCGACTGACCCGGTTCACATACCGGCGTGGCGCGTTGGCGGCCAGAACCGAAACGCCCGCCTCCTTCGCCATTTCCACCATGGACCTGTAGTCCGAGTCGTAGTATTCCCAGGGACGAGCGCTGGCCTTGAACTGGCCTTCCGTGATGAGGTCCTGCAGGTACTCGTCCACAATGCCTTGGACATCCCGTTCGAACATCTCCAGCGACAGGCCCACAGGACGAAGGACACCGGCCTCTTCACCGGCGCCGACCAGCTCGAGGGCTCTCCGGAAGAGTTCGGCTTCGATCCAATGGCCTACCGGATCGGTGTGGATTTCCCCGATCAACACCGCGTCCACATTGGCCATGGCCTGGACGATGTCCTCCAGGGATGCCGGCTCGCCGTCACCGGTGAAGACGCGGAAGTGATTGGAGTAGTCCGGGTCCCGAGGGGCCGCGGCGGTATCCTGGGCGGAAATGCCACCCCGAGCGGCAGCCACACTCCCGAGCAGGAGGAATGCCGGCAAAGCAAAAAGGAGTACAGACCTTTTCATTTTATCTCATCCTGGAGTCAGTGGAATGTCCTGAATCTATCCTTATGGGGCGTCATGGGAAGGAAACGGTTGGTCCTCCGGCCCCGATCTTCTATTCTATCACAATGGACATCCGCACAAAGATGGTGCTTGCGGTCGTGGCCGTAGCCCTGGGTAGCATGATCGCCCTGGGCGGGTTCATGTATTGGTTTACCAGCCGACACCTCAAAGAGGTTAGGCTCGATCAGCTTGAAGGTCTTGCCGAATCGGTGAAGGAAGGGCTGGTCCAGATCTCCTCCGGATGGGAGGATCGGGTCCGTCTCATCGCCAGTCGTACCGAGCTCCGCGAGATTCTTCTGAAGAACGACCTGACCGGTGACCTGGAGGCGAGGGCCCGTGTTCGGCAAACCCTGACCGACGCCGAGAGCGCAGAGCCTTCGGTGGAGTCCCTTGCGGTCTATGATGCCGAAGGCGAGTTCGTGGGTTCGGCGGGGTGGGGGACCGAATCCGACCTCCCCGAGCGATTGGCCACCCTTCCCGACCCCGAAGACGGCGTCGTGTACGAACGTGTCCTTTCCCCTGATCACGAGCGGTTCAGGGTCGCCTATGCCGCGCCCCTCACCAGCGACGGTACCAGTAGAGGGAAGCTGGTGGGGGTACTCCTGGTACGGCTCAACGCACGCCCCCTCGTTCGTCTGACCCATAATCGCGAGGGTCTCGGTACCACCGGGGAAACGCTCATCGCCATCAGGGACGCCGACGGCGCGGTGAGGGTCCTTAAACGTTTCCGGCCCGGCACCCCTCCCATGTGGGACGAGGTAGAGCTGCGGGGAGCCTCCGATCCTGTGAGCCTCGCCATGGAAGGCATGGAGGGATCCTACTCGGAAGGCATCATGGACGGGCGGGAGGAGCCCGTGTGGGCGGCCGTCCGGTATCTCCCCGAGACGGATTGGGGACTTGTGGTAAAGATCGATGCATCCGAGGGTCAGGCACCCGGGGTCGCTTACAGGGAAATGCTCACGGATGTGATCATATCCCTGGCCGCCTTGGCCATTCTGCTCGGGACCGTACTGGGCCTTTTCTTCGCCAAACCCATCCACGAGTTGGCCCAAACCGCCAATCGGATCAGGGAAGGTGACTTGAGCGCTCGGGCCCCGGCCACTTCCCAGGACGAGGTGGGACTCCTGGCCCGGAACTTCAACCAGATGGCGGAAGAGCTGGAGCAACAGGTCACCCTCCTCCGGGAATTCCAGAACTACTTCGATCTGTCCCTGGACATGCTCTGCATCGCTGCCTATGACGGGTTCTTCAAGCGGGTCAATCCAGCCTTCGAACGAATCCTGGGTTGGAGTACCGAGGAGCTCCTGAGTCGGAAGTTCATCGACTTCGTTCACCC
Organism: Gemmatimonadota bacterium; assembly: GCA_030618065.1. Lineage (GTDB taxonomy): Bacteria > Gemmatimonadota > Gemmatimonadetes > Longimicrobiales > Gaopeijiaceae > JABDNZ01. Next base: position 1,069 of record JAUXEE010000098.1, on the reverse strand, counting down.
CGACGACGTGAAGAAGACCGAAGACGAGATCGCCCGGTTGGCCCAGGGTCTCCCCACCATCTCCTTTGAAAACCGGTACATGTGTCTGGATGGGACCGAAAAACAGCTAGCCTGGACGGCGCACCCGGAACCGGAGACGGGTCTCATCTATGCCATCGCCCGGGACGTCACCGACCGGAAGCGGGAGCAGAAACGGGCCGAAGACCGAATCGATCACCTCAAGGACCGGCTCGATAAAGCCGAGGCGCAGTTGCGGGGGAAACCCTGATCCTCTTAAACATCCTCATGCTCATCGGCGGGTTCATCTACCTGCTGTTCGGCGCAGAGTTTCTGGTGCGGGGCGCCGTCGCCCTGGCCCGGCGATCCAATGTTCCCCCCATTGTCGTCGCCCTCACCGTAGTGGCCTTGGGCACCTCACTCCCCGAGCTGGTCGTTAGCGTCCAGGCCGTTTTTACTGGTTATCCCGGGATCGTTCTGGGGAACGTGGTGGGAAGCAACATCGCCAACGTCCTTTTGGTGGCCGGGGCCTCGGCCATTGTCTTTCCCCTCGCCTATCCCGGGGGTTCGATCCGCCGGGACAGCGCCATCATGATTGGCGCGAGTATCTTCTTCATTCTTCTTTGCCTGCAAGACGCCATAAGCAGACCCGCTGGAGCCGCTCTTCTGATTGGGTTGGTGTTGGTGCTTATCCCCACCCTCCGTGACGCGGCCCAAGCCCATAGAGATGCCGACGGGAGACCCCCTCCCGTGGCGGTCCTTGGGCTTCCCACCCAGCGCCGTTTCATCTCCCTCTTCATCATTCTGGGAATCGTCGGCCTACCGGTAGGGGCTCACCAAGTTGTGAAGGCCAGCGTTCAGATCGCCCTCAGCCTTGGGGTGTCGGAGACGGTGGTGGGCCTGAGCATCATCGCCTTCGCCACCTCTCTTCCCGAGCTGGCTACCACCGTGGTCGCGCCCTACAGGAGAGAAACCGAAGTCGCCATCGGGACCATCATAGGGAGCAACATCTTCAACCTCCTGGCCATCATGGGGGTGGCGGCCCTGGCAAGCCCCTGGCCCATCGAGGTTC
>JAUXEE010000299.1 GCA_030618065.1 Gemmatimonadota bacterium | reverse complement strand
TGGGCCGGAGCGGTGCGGAAGAAGAACCGATCACTGACACCTACGGAATCCTGAATTACGAAATAGTAGGTTTGGTCCGACTCCAGCTTCTGCAGCCTGGCATACCGGGTGTTCATCCCATAGTAGTCATCAAGCTGGCGGGAAGGGGCTTGGCTGTTTGGGTATTTCCAGTACCGGCGGCCGAAGTCCCCCGTGCCGTAGAGCACGTGGGATTGTTCCCCCTCCAATTGGTCCCAGATGATGGTCATGGTGGACGCCGGGTCGTCGTTCCAGACCAGGCGGTACTTGCCGGACGCGGCACGCTCCGTCGGGACCTGTCTGCAGGAAGTCAGGGCGACGATTGCCACCTGAATCAGTATCAGGATCGCTATTCGGTGATTCCTTGCCTTCATTCGTCTGCCTTGTGTTTGATCGGTTCAGGGTTGTCGGGAAGCTGCGTCGAATCGTGTCTACCCGCGCCGGGGTTAAAAGAAACCCCTCGATCCGGCCGGCTCCTGCCAGAGCACCTCCTGGTCCCTATAGCGCACCATCGCTTCGTTTCCCAGGAGCGAACGGATCTCCGCCTCTTCCAACACCCCATCCCGCCAGCGGATGTCAATCTCGAATCCGCCTCGCGCTCGCAGTCCCCGCACCGAGCCTGTGGGCCACTGCGGCGGCAGAGCGGGCAGCAGGTGGATCTCCCCCGTGTGGCTCTGTAACAGCATTTCGGCCATTCCTGCCGTCCCGCCGAAGTTGCCGTCGATCTGGAAGGGCGGATGGTTGTCGAACAGGTTCGAGTGGGTGGACCTCACCAGGAGTTCGTGGAGGTGATGGTGGGCGGTCTCTCCTTCCAGCAAGCGGGCGTAGAAGTTGATGATCCAGGCCCGGCTCCAGCCTGTGTGGCCTCCGCCGTGCTCCATTCGGTAGGCCAAAGACTTCCTGATGGCCTCCACGATCTCGGGAGTGCTCGCCGGCGTGAACTGCCTTCCGGGGTGCAGGCCGTAGAGGTGGGACATGTGCCGGTGGCCGGGCTCGGCCTCCTCGAAGGGCCTGGACCACTCCATGAGCCGCCCGTCGGAACCGATCATGGGACCCTGAAGCCGGTCCCTCGCAACCCGGACCTGATCCACCACCTCGTCCCCGGTGAGGTCGAGCGCGTCAGCCGCTTCGACCAGGTTGGTGAACAGGTCCCAGACGATCTGCTGGTCCATGGCGTTGCCCATCCCTACGTCGGCCTGCTCGCCCTCGCTGGTGACGAAGGTGTTCTCGGGGCTGGTGGACGGGCCGCTGACAAGACGGCCGGTCTCGGGGTCCTCCGTCAGGTAGTCGAGGAAGAAGAGAGCGGCCCCGCGCATGACCGGGAATGCCCTCTCCCGCAGGAACTCCAGATCTCCGGTGAACCGCCAGTGCTCGAAGAGATGCCGGGAGCACCATGCTCCTCCTAGCGGCCACATCCCCCACACCGTTTGGCCGATGGGAACGGTGAACCACCATGCATCGGTGGTGTGATGGGCCATCCATCCCCGGGCCCCGTACAGCTCCCGTGCGGTCTTCCGGCCCCGAACCACGAGCTGGTCGACCATATCGAAGAAGGGCTCGTGGCACTCCGACAGATTGGTGACCTCCGCCGGCCAGTAGTTCATCTGGACGTTGATGTTGGTGTGGTAGTCCGCGTTCCACGGGGCTTCGATGTGTTCGTTCCAAATCCCCTGAAGATTGGCCGGGAGAGTTCCGGGCCGGGAGGAGCCCATGAGCAGATAACGGCCGAAGTGGAAGTAGAGGGCGAAGAGGGCCGGGTCGGCGGCGCCTTCCCCCAGCTCCGCCAGCCGGACGTCGGTGGGCTTCTCGGCCTGCTCGGTGGTTCCCAACTCCAGTGAAACCCGGTCGAAGAGGCCGCGGTGCTCGGTAATGTGGGAGGCCTTCAGGCGGGAATAGTCCAGGCGGGAGGCCGCTCCGACATGGGAGTGAGCCACCTCGACGGGATCCTCTCCCTGGTAATCGGTGGCAGCGCCAATGAGGAGAGTGGTCATCTCCTCGGTCTCCCGCCTGACCCTCACCACGCAGGCGAAACGGACTCCTGGGTGGCCCTCGTTCACCGCCCGGCCAGTCATGACGATGAGGTCCCCGGTGTGATCCACCGACCCTTCGGGGAGCTCTGGACGGGTAAGCTGGAGAACGGGATCCAACCCACTCTCATCCTCCATGCGCACCACGATCAGGTTGTCCCCCGTGGAGGCGAACACCTCTCGAAGGCTCCGCCTTCCACCGACCCTCCACACGGTACGCGCGATTCCATCACGGAGGTCGAGGGACCTTCGATAGTCTGTGAAGGAGGGAATCGGAGGGGTCTCGATAAAGAGGTCACCCAGCGTCTGATGGCTCCGGGTCAGACGCTCGCTCATGAACTTCTCCTGCATGATGCGCTGGGCCTCCACCACCCGCCCGGAAAACCACAGCTCTCGGGCCTGCTCGAGGTCCCCCGGCTCCACCCTCCTCTCTCGGTCCAGAGGGCTCCCAGCCCACAGGGAGTCGGCGTTGAGCTGGATACGTTCCTTTGCGACTCCGCCTCCGACTCCACCGAAGATCATGGCTCCCAACCGGCCGTTCCCTACCGGCAGAGCCTCGTTCCACTCCCCGGCGGGACGGCGATACCACAAGGTCGGGCCAGCGGAGTCTTCCTCGAGCCTTCCCGGACCGGAGCCACAGCCCCCCAATGAGAAGGCGGCGCCACCCAGGAGGGCTGTCTGAATGAAATCACGGCGTGAAACTTCCATGGGTCTAACTCCCCTGGGAAAGGGCACTTACCGAGTGTCTCTTTTTTCCCATTCCTCGATCAGCTTCCTTCGCAGCCGGTCGATGTAATCTTCCGGGAAGCTCCAGATGGGCGAATTGTCGGGCTGCACCAATCCCCAATCACCCGGCCGCAGACCGTAGCGAAGGGTCATCAGAATATCGCTGCTCGCCCAGGGGCTGCTACGGAAGTAAGCATGCCCGTTCCCAGTGCCGGCTCCCTCCGCGTCAGTGACGTTGATCACGCTGATCTCCGGTGTTTCCAATAAGAACTCGACCGTGGCGGGTGTCATTTCTCCGGAGGCAAACATCTGCCCCAGGCGGGGGCGGCCGAATAATGAGGTCGATAGTCTCAAAGCCTTTCTCGCTCCGAGACGTACACCGTGAGGTGCTGAGGAACCTTCAGCAGCCCATCGGCAATAAACGTCCCCATCATTTCCCGGTCGATATCGCCGCCGACCAAAATGACCTGACCGATGCGCAACCTATCCTGCACCGCCTCACTGGATTGGTCGTGGTTCATGAGGGCGATGTTGTATAGGGTCTGGGTGACCAAACGTGTCCCCTGGCT
>JAUXEE010000115.1 GCA_030618065.1 Gemmatimonadota bacterium | reverse complement strand
CTCCTCGATCTGGGAAAGGGCGATGACCGAGTCGCCGACTACCGCAGCGATGCGGTCCACCAGGCTCGGGTCCTGGGCATGCAGGCCCGGAGACAAGAGGCTCATTCCTGCCGAGAGAACCCCAAGGGTCAGGAGGAGAGATTTCCCAAGAATCGGGATGGATCTACACACCTTTGGACCTCCAAATGGACGAGAACTGGCTTGAGGGCGCTTCCCTTCTAACCCAAGCCCTAGCACCGAGTTCCGGAATCACCCCTGAACCCCCGCGCTGTCCGGGGTCGTGGCGTCTGGGGTCGTGGTGTCTGCGGGGGCCGCCGGTTGAGTCGGTTGCGGCGTTGCCAGCGACTCGGTTCTGATTTCGTTCACGATCTGCACGGTTCGTGCGATGCCACTATTGTAGATCCGGGCCCCGTATTGCTCCTTGAGGGCGTAGGCCACGGTCTGGAGGGGGAAGACCTCCCGACCTTCCTGGACAACCTGGACCAGGATTTCCCGGACCGCTCGGTCAGCTGCGGCTTCGGCGCTCTCACCCTCCTGGGGGGTCAACTGGAAGAACCCGAGTTGTTGGGCGATGCTCTTCACCCCGGTGAGAATCCCCGTGGACATGGAGTCCTGCCTGGATCTCGGGATCTCGATCCCCTCGGCAATGGCCTGGTTTACCAGGAGCTCGCTCCGGGTCAGGCCCTGGAGGAGGTTTTCGATCTGGTCATCCGGAGCCGCCTGGATCTGGCCGGGAACATTGGCCGGACTGGTAAGGAGCCAATACCGGAACTCGCCCAAGGTCAGGTTCCCCCCGTCGTACCGAGCCAAAGTGCGTCCCAGAGCCCGGGAGGACAGCTCCATGTCCGGGTCCGACGCCACCTGCCTAACCGTTTCGAAGCTCTCGGTGTCCGTTTCTATCCCAGCCGCCTCGACCAGATCGGCCACGAATGTGGACTCCGCTTCCATCACACGCTGGTTCTGGAGCTGAGCCCTGAATTGGTCTCGGCCCTCTTCGAAGGGCGGGACGATTCGCTCGTCCACCCGGACCAGGTGGAGGCCGAAGGTGGTTTCCACGATGTCACTGAGCTCCCCCACCGCCAGGGCGAAAGCCACAGCCTCAAAAGGCGGGACCATTTCATTCTTTCCGAACGTCCCGAGGTCCCCTCCGTTTACCGCGGTTCCCGAGTCCTGGCTGTATTGGCGAGCCAACTCTTCGAATTCCTCTCCTCCGAGGACCCGAGAACGAAGAGCGCTGGCCAGGGCCCGAACGCTGTCCACCTGGACCTCCGTGGCCCCCTCCGGGAATTGGAGGAGAATATGCCGGGCCCTGATTTTTCCGCCCGGGAGCTCGGCTTCGTACCGCATCCGGAGCTCCTCATCGGGAATGATCGTATCGACCCCCATGAGCTGTTCCCGAAGCTGGAATACCAATTCCCCTTCGACCTGGCGCCGTACCAGGGGGTCCACGTCCATGTTCGCCAGAGTGGTATCCTCGGCGGATGCCCTTGCCAGGAGGTAGTACTGGACCCAGAGGTCTGCCAGGGCTTCAGCTACCTCCGGTTGATTGGGGAGCTCAGGCTGAGGAGCGAGGATTTCAGCAGCGGCTTGGGCCGTGAACTCGAAGCCCGCGGCCTTGGCCAGCACATCGTTTCCGGATGGCCTGCCGGAGCTTTCGCAAGCACCCAGGGCCAGGGCCAGGGTTGGAATCAACACCATCCACACTTTCATCAAGTCTCGTCTCCTTCGGACGTGCACCCTCACAGGTCCCTCCTATGAATTGGATCCGGGGATCGAGTGGAACGTTGGCCTCCGGACCCTCCGGTCTCTTCCCGCGGCTTCATATCTCCGGCGTCTGAGCTTGGCTCAAGACGGCGAAGGCTTCTTTCAACGTGGCAGCGAGGGGGTATGCCCCCATCTGTCTCAGGACGAGGGAGAGGGGGTCCAATCGCTTCACCTCAACCTCGACCTGGCGGTCTTGAAACGGTCCATCCAAATGGGTCAGTGTCGGTATCACACCCGGCAGAAAACTGACACGACCTTCCTTGCCCTTCAACCCGATCCTCTCCACCCCCAAACCACGGGCGAGCAGGCGGAGAGTCGATCCGTCCAGGAGGGCCTCGGCTTCAGGCGGAATCGGGCCGAACCGATCGACCAACTCTCGTCGTAACTCCTCCACCTCCCCTGGGCTCTGGGCTCTGGAGAGCCGCCGGTATAGGTGGAGCTTCTGGCCGGAATCAGAAATGTAGGAATCCGGGAGAAAAGCGGAAGCGGAAAGGGTGATATCCGGCTCAGGATACACCGTCTCCGTCGATCCCCTTCGAAGTCGGTCCACCGTCTTCTCGAGCAGTCGAAGATAGGTGTCCAGGCCTACGGCGTGGGCGAATCCTGACTGGTCCGCTCCTAGAAGATTCCCGGAGCCACGGAGCTCCAGGTCTCGGAGTGCCACGGAGTACCCGCTGCCAAGATCGGTATAGTGCTCCAAGATCCGTAGGCGTTTCTCTGCCTCTTCCGTAACTGTTTCCGGGACAACTAGATAGCAGTATGCACGACGATCCGATCGCCCCACGCGCCCCCTGATCTGGTAAAGCTGGGCCAGGCCGAAACGATCCGCTCCGTCGACAATGAGAGTGTTCGCGTTGGGAAGGTCCAGACCATTCTCGATGATGGAGGTGCAGACCAGGATGTCCAAAGCTCCGGCTACGAAATCTCGCATTACCTCGTCCAGCTTTCGTGGAGGCATCTGACCGTGAGCCACCCCCACGGAGGCCTCCGGTTCAAGGCGCTGGATTCTGCCGGCGACGGTGTTTATGGTTTCCACCCGATTGTGGACCCAGAAGATCTGCCCGCCCCGATCCATCTCCCTATGAACGGCCTCCCCCAGGATCTGGTCGGACCAGGGGAGTACGTGGGTGATGATGGGCATCCGGTCCCGGGGAGGCGTCTGAATAAGAGAGAGATCTCGAACGCCGGAAAGCGAAAGGTGGAGGGTTCGAGGGATGGGAGTGGCCGTGAGGGTCAGCACGTCCACTGAGGCCCGGAGCTTCTTGAGGCGCTCTTTGTGCCGGACCCCGAACCTCTGCTCCTCGTCCACGACAAGAAGCCCAAGACTTTTGAAGAGGACATCCGGTGAAAGGAGGCGATGGGTCCCGATGATGATGTCCGTTTCCCCTCGGGCAAGGGAAAGGAGAATCTCCCGCTGTTCAACCGGGGTCCGAAAGCGGCTCAGAGCTCCGACTCGGACCGGGTAATCGGCAAGCCGTTCCTCGAAAGTCCGCCGGTGTTGTTCAACCAGAATGGTAGTCGGCGCTAGAACCGCCACCTGTTTTCCATCCTGAACCGACTTGAAGGCGGCTCTGATCGCCACTTCCGTCTTCCCATACCCCACGTCCCCGCAGACCAGGCGGTCCATGGGTCGTTGGACCTCCATGTCCCGTTTGACCTCCAAGGCCACTTTCCTCTGGTCAGGTGTGTCTTCGAAGAGGAAGGATGATTCCATCTCACGCTGCCAGCGTGTGTCGGGAGAAAAGGCAAAGCCTTTCGCCGTCGAACGGCGGGCGTAGAGTTCCAGGAGCTCCGTGGTCATCTCCTCGATGGCCCGCTCCGTCTTTCGTTTCAGACTCTTCCACTTTCGGCCACCGATTCGATGGAGATGAGGAGGAGAGGCTCCCTCCGACTCACCCACCCATCGTTCAATCAGGTCCACCCGGTAAACGGGGACCCTCAAGATCTCCCCGCCGGCGTACTCGATGACCAAGGCTTCGATCTCTTCCCCTGCCACCTCCAGCCGTTCCAGGCCCCGGAAAACCCCCACTCCATGATCCATGTGGACGACGTAGTCGCCGGGGGTGAGCTGGGCCAGGCTCTCCAAGGCTGCTGCTCCCCGAAAGTGGCGGCTTCGGCGAATTCGCCGGGACCTTCGGAAGATCTCGTGGTCGGTCAGGATTCGGAGGGGTGATGCAGAGGACTTCAGAATGAACCCTCCTGCCAGGGCTCCGATCCCAATGCGGGTTCCGGGAGGCACTCTCTTCTCCCCCAGGATCTCCTCGAGCCGCTGGACCTGTCCGTCGTTGTCGCAGAGGATCATGGTCTCGTGGCCCAGGGCGGCTCCCTCGACCAGGAAGGCCTTCAGGAGGTCCATGTCCCGGTCGATGGCTGGGGGTCGCTCCGTTTCGAGGTCCAGACCGCCCGTGCGCTCTTCCCGGACCCGAATCCGGGGGAAAGCCTCCAAAGCGGTCCTCGCCTCCTCCGGTGGGAGGAATAGCCTCTCCACAGGCTCGGGGCTTTGTCCACTCTCCATGAGCTCGTTCCGGATGTCCTGGGCGTGAGTCCAGCACCTCTCCATCTCCCGGATCCAATCTCCCGAGTCCCAGTGGAAGAACAGGGTGTCGGAAGGGACCAGCTCGAGGAGGGAACGATTCACCGAGGGCCCGACCTCCTCCCGACGAAAATCCACCGGGAGGATGTGAGTCGTCTCCAGCCTTCGAACGGACCTTTGATCCAGGATGTCAAAGGTCCGGAGCGAAGTGATTTCATCTCCCCAGAACTCTACCCGGAATGGATCGGGAGATCCAAAGGAGAACACGTCCAGGATGCCACCGCGGACGGCGAACTGCCCCACCTCTTCCACCAAGGGGACCTGCTCGAAACCCCGTGTCTCGAGGCCACGGACGAGGGTGGAAAAGCCCGCTTCGTCCCCAACGGAGAGAGTGAGGCGGAGTTCAGCAAGGGAAGAGGGGACCTGCCCCCTCTCCTGTAACGCCCTGACCGTTGTCACCAGGAGCCGTGTCCGGCCGCTGAAGAGAGCCTCCAAAGCCTCAACTCGAAGGCCTCCTACTTCCAGATGGGGCTCAGCCGTCTCGTAAGGGAGGGATTCACGCTGTGGGTAGAGGAAGGAGATACCGGTGCCGAGAAGGGATTCCAGGTCGGCTTCAATGGAGACCGCTTCCTGCGGAGACGGAGCCAGGGCAATGAGAACTCGGTTCTCCAGGGAGTGGTGCAAGGTGGCGAGGGCTCCGACACCGCTGGATCCCACGGCCCCGCCGAGGATGCGTGCCTCCCCCGGCTGCGGCAGCTTTCGAAGTAGGGCTCCAATGGTGTCAGAGGAGAGGAAACCATCAAGAATGGGGTTGGGAAGCCGGCTCAACTAGGAACCTCGTCCTTGTTCTTGGTTCTTGGGTGTTTCCCCATGGGGGCTTCGGACAGGGAAGATAGCCAATTCGGCTGTCCACGGGATGTCCCGAGAGTGTCCCCCAATGAGGACGGGCGTGAATCCAAGGGAGGCGATGAAGCTTATTTCACCGGCATTTCCCTGGATTGAGGAGTGGCATGGGATCTGCAGACCAAGGGGTGGGAAAGATGTGCTTCAAAGGAGGGCATCATGCGTGTGCGGCAGCTGATGACGGTTTTGGCAGTTGGGGTGACGGCCTGGTCTGGCCCGGCTCCCACCCCTGCCGCTGCCCAGGACTACGAGGTGTATCCTCTGGAAGCCAGGGTTTGGCTGGATCGGGGAGAGGAGCCGGTTCTTCAGAGGGGCCAGCGGGCCCGGATCTACTACCGGGTGTCGGAGAGCGCCTTCGTCGCAATCTTCCACATTGACACAAACGGCACCGTACGCTTGGTGTTTCCATCATCTCCTCAGGAAAACCACTACGCGAGAGGTGGGCGGGATTACCGGGTCCTTTTCCCGGAATCCTCCTATTGGTATGTGGCTGACGATCCGGGAATGGGGTACTTCTTCATCGTTGCATCCCCCGAGCCCTTCGATTTCCGGAGTTTTGGATATACCCGCTTTGCGGGGGGATGGGATCTGAGCCAGGTCGGGCGACAGGTCTACGGGGACCCATACCTGGCCATGGACGACAACGTGGCGGCCCTGATCCCCGATTGGGAGTACGTGGATTATGGATTGGACTTCACCTCCTATCATGTAGAGCGTCACTACGATTATCCCCGCTTCCTCTGCTACGACTGCCACGGGTTCCAGCCCTACTACAGTTGGAATCCCTACGTGTATTCCTGCACGAGTTTTCGGGTGGTGATCTACAACGACCCCTACTACTACCCGGCCACCAGGTACCGGGGGACCCGTGTGGTTTACGTCCAACCCCGGCGAGGAGTGGCCCATTTCGGATTCAAGGAGAGGGCTACAGGCGAAGCTGGGACCCCACAGGTGGTGGTGCGTAACACACCGGCGGTAACCCGGCCGGGTGTCGAAGGGAACGGGAATCGGAGGGCGGTGTCCCGAACCGGAGCCCCGTCGGTCTTCAACCCCGGGAGCACCGGGGGGAACCCTCCGGCCGTCACCGGCCAGCTCCGCCCGGGTGTCGAGGGTGGTGCGAACCGGAGAACCGGTGCGACGAGCACCGGCGCTGCGGCCTCGGCCCGACGACCCTCCGGAGCCCAACCCGGGACGACCCGGTCGCCTGTCGCCGCCCCCACCCCCTTACGAACCGAACCGAGAGGAGCTCGAGGGTCTCGGACAGTCCAAGGGGCCGTCCTGGACCGGCAGACCGGTGGCGCGGGCTCATCCGCGACTCCACCCAAGCCAACCCGGCCTACCAGGACCCCGGTGACCAGGCCTTCGGTCAGAGTCAGAAATCCCGGGAGCGGTGGGACGTCCACACGTAGCCCGGCGACAGTGAGGAGCGGAGGGACCACCTCTCGCGGAACCCCTACGGTACGAAGTGGAGGCGCTTCAAGCCGCGGAACCCCCACGGTACGGAGTGGAGGGAGTGCAAGCCGCGGGACCCCCACGGTGCGAAGCGG
>JAUXEE010000258.1 GCA_030618065.1 Gemmatimonadota bacterium | reverse complement strand
GTCCCGCATGAGAGGAAACCCTGTTGAGGTGTATTGCCGAGACCAGGCGCCGAAACGGCTGTATTCGTGAGCAGTGAACAGCTGGCCCTCTTCCTCGTTGGGCTGCAAAATGGGGAGGAGCGATTGGTGGCGGAAGGCTTCGTGGCGCCCCATTCCTGGCCCGAGGGACCATGGTCCTCGTGAGTCTGGCCGAGGCCACGACCTCCGACCTCTACCTCATCGAGTACGGGGAAGGAAGCAGGTAACCAAGAACGGTTGGCCGCCTAAAACCCGCGCCGAAAGAAGGACGATATGTTACCCTGTTCCTCTGAACGGTAACGAAACAATACGGAATCAGACTATGGCTGGACGCATTCTCCTTGTCGACGACGACGCCCAGATAAGGACCTCTCTTTCCGAAGCCTTGGACGACTTCGGTTTTCACGTCACCTTGGCCGAATCCGCTGAGGATGCGCTCTCGAAGATCGCGTCCTCGGAACCCGACATCGTTCTTTCCGATATTCGGATGCCGGGCATGGATGGGATCGAGCTTCTGAAGCTTCTCCGGGAGCGAACCCCGGACGTCGATGTAGTGCTGATGACGGCTTTCGACGACATGCCCACCGTAGTATCGGCCATGCGAGAGGGTGCCTTCGATTTCCTGGTGAAGCCAGTCAACCTGGATGAGTTGGAGGAGGTTCTGAAAAGAGCCTTGGCCGATCACCGGACCCGTGAGCGGGCTCGCCTGCAGGTGGAGGATGAGGCAAAATCCTACCAACTGAATGAACTTGTGGGGCGGGATTCCCAGATGATCCAGGTGTTCAAGCTGGTGGGGCAGTTGGCGGCCACCAGAGTGAACGTGCTGATCAGGGGTGAGAGTGGTACCGGAAAGGAATTGGTGGCTCGAGCCATTCACTTCAACTCCCCCTGGGCCCCGGAACCCTTCATCCCGGTGAACTGCACGGCTCTTCCCGAAACTCTCCTGGAATCGGAGCTGTTTGGTCACGTGAAGGGAGCTTTCACTGGGGCCATTAACGACCGACGGGGCCGTTTCACTTTGGCGGGAAAGGGGACTGTGTTCCTGGATGAGATCGGGGACACCGGGCCCGAGTTTCAGGCCAAGATTCTGCGGGTTCTGGAAGATGGAGAGGTCTACCCGGTTGGAGGCGAACGCCCGGAGATCGTTGAGGCCAGGGTGGTCGCAGCCACACATCGGGATCTGGAAGCCCGCGTGAAGGAGGGGACCTTCCGGGAGGACCTCTACTATCGGCTCATGGTGGCCCAGGTGGATCTTCCCTCCCTTCGGGAACGCCCCGGGGACCTCTCCCTTCTTGCCGACCACCTGATCGAAAAAGGCGCCGAGCGCCTTCACCTTGAGCCCCCGACCCTGACGAAAGAAGCCCGGGAGGCTCTCCTGGGTCATGACTGGCCCGGGAACGTACGGGAGCTGGAGAACTGCCTGACCCGAGCCATGGCCATCGCCACAGGCGGTGTGATCAGGATCGAACACCTCGGACTCACGACCGACTCTACCGGCTCTGGCCCCGTCTTCCGGACCATGGATGAGGTTGAAGCGGAGCACGCTCGACGAGTTCTGGAAGGAGTGGGTGGGAACAAAGCCAAGGCGGCTCGGGTCCTGGGAGTTTCGAAACCCCGCCTTTATCGGCTCATCGAAAAGCATGGGCTGGAATAGCCGGGAGGAATCATGAGAAATCGGTTCGACCTGAGCCTTCGGAGTCGCCTACTCCTTCTTGTGCTTTTGGGCGTAGTCCTCCCCCTCGGTTTCCTGGGCCTCTTCGTCAACAACTCGGCCCGGAGGACTGGGATCGACCTTGTTCACGCTCGGCTCCAGAAGGCCCTGGCCGAAACGGTCAACGAGTTTGGCCGGCAGTGGATCCAGAAACGTTCCCTCCTTCTGGACCTGGGGGAGACGCAGGCGGTGGTGGCGGCTTTGGACGGGAGCGAGCCCTGGGGGGAAGAACTCCAGGGCCCGGCTCCGGCCGAGCTGGCCCGAATCTGGTCCGAGGTCTCCACTTTCCTGGTTTCCCTCGAACTGAGAAACCTGGAAGGGGATGTGGTGGGCCGACTTCCTTTTGCCCTCGAGGCTACCCGTATCGGTCTGGATCGTGCAACGGGGACTCTGGACTATACGCTTCCAGTGGTGGAGCGGTTCTCGGGGGAAGCACTGGGAACCATCGAGGTCCGGTTCCGAGTTGATGGTCTCCTGCCGCCCGGGTTCCTAGCCTTGGGTGTGGCTGGCTCGATCTCAGGGATTTTCGACAATCGAAGTGACATTCCTCTGGCTCCACTTTCCATCGACCGCGAGCTTTTCGGTCGATCAGATTTCAAATGGAGGGGGGAAGATTGGGTGGCCGAAGAGCGGGTCCTGGAGGATCCTCCCCTCCGATTCGCTCTAGCCGCGCCCATCGAGCCGGTGACTGCTCCTTTCGACCGGGCGGCTCAGCGAGGTGCCATGGCGATACTCGTAGGTGTGGTCCTTTCCTTCGCTCTGGTGACGGCATTTGCCAAGAGACTGGTGCGCCCGCTGGACAGGCTGGCCGTCGCTGCAACGGCGTTGGCGTCAGGAGACCTGAGTGCCCAGGCTGAGGAATCTGGCCCCCCCGCAGTTCGGGATACGGCCAGGGCCTTCAACGCCATGAGCGCTGCTCTCAGTCGCACTCTCATGGATCTCTCCCAAAAAGAATCAATTGCCGCGGTCGGAGAGTTCGCCGCCGACCTTGCCCATGAAGTCCGAAACCCTCTGACAGCTATTCGGACCGATCTCCAGCGTGCCCAGATCAAGAGTGAATCGGAACCGAAAGAAGCGGCGAGGTTGGTCCATCGCGCGGTGGGGGCGGTGGACCGGTTGAATGACACCGTGAGTGGCTTCCTGAAGGTCGCCCGAAGCGGGAACGTGTCCTTGGTCGAGTGCGATTTGCGGCATCCCATCGAGGCTGCGGTGCACGCCTCCGAGCCTCAGAGAACACGGAAGGGCTGTGTTTTGGTGTACAAGCCGCCGCAAGTGCCCCTTCGGGTGTGGGCTGACCCCGATGCCCTCCAGCGATTGGCCCTGAACCTTCTCCTGAACGCTGTCGAAGCGGTGGGACCGGGAACAAGGCTAGGCATCCGGGTCAAAGAGGGATCCCCGGGGATGCGGGTGGTCATCGAATTCTGGGATGAAGGTCCGGGAATTCCAGAAGCACTCCGTGAAAAAATCTTCGACCCTTTTGAGACTACCAAAGATGGAGGGACCGGGCTGGGCTTGGCTATCGCCCGGCGCATCGCCCGGGGCCACGGGTCCGACCTCACTCTGGACGCGGGTCGCAACGGGACCGTTTTTCGTTTCGAGCTGAAGGCGGTGGGCCAGTGAGTCTCCTGGGTTCGCTTCGGAAGGAATCGTTACCCTGGCTTCGAAACAGCCGTCACGAATCGGAACGGTTCCTCCCTGGCCGAGGCTCCTCCAAAATTCCTCAACCTTATGTGAAAGAAGGTCTTAGGTCCTCTTCCCCAACCTGGCCCCGAGGTTGCCATGAATGCCTCCAGAAAGGCCCGGCAGAAAATCCGACGGAGGTCCGGGCCCTCCTAGAAAAGAGGAGGCACCGAATGAAATCCCTTTTGAAGGCAGTGAGACCGGTGGGGCACGCGGGGTTGGCTGCGTTGTTGCTGATCATTCTGATGGCATCAGCCGCCCCCCTTTCGGCCCAATCCCAATCCCTTCGGGCCCGGAGGATTTGGAAAGGGGAAACGGACAACATTTGTTGCTACTCGCCCCCTAAACCCTCTCCTGACGGACGGTACATCCCCGGCGTCGATTGGTCTTCCGGCGATCTGGCTTATCTGGACCTCCAACAAGACCAGTGGGTCAGGGTTTCCGACACAGGGGGATGGAACGAATCCGGGGACTTCTCCATGAACGCTATCTACTCCCCTGACGGGACCCAGATGGCTCACTCCTGGTTGACCATGGCCAGCGGGTCCTGGGACCTCCGGGTGGTGGATGTGGACGGGGAGAATACTCGTGTCCTGATCTCTCCCTCCAGCTCCGAGCAATGGTGGCCGCTGGATTGGTCTCCCGACGGGCAGTTCAT
>JAUXEE010000270.1 GCA_030618065.1 Gemmatimonadota bacterium | reverse complement strand
CCGTGGACCTCCTCCGGGAGGAAGGGAAGCGGAGGAGCCTTCCGCATCACCACCCATACCGTCAGCTCGTCCGGCGCCTGAGCCGCGAACTCCCGGTAGTACCGGAGCACCGGCCCCGCATCGGCGAACGGATGGACGATCATCCCCGATAGCACCTCAGGTCCCACCGGGTGGAGTTGGAATTCGAACGAGGTGACGATGCCGAAGTTCCCACCGCCCCCTCGGATCCCCCAGAAAAGATCCGAGTTCTCCTCTTCACTCGCCCTCAGGTATTCGCCGGCGGCGGTGACGACATCCACCGAGATGAGGTTGTCTGTGGTGAGGCCATGCTTCCGGCTCAGCCATCCGAACCCCCCACCCAAAGTCAGACCGCCGATTCCCGTGGTGGAGTTGATCCCCACCGGCGTTGCCAATCCGAACGCCTGGGTCTCGAGGTCGAACGGCCCCAGGGTCGTGCCCGGGCCCGCCCAGGCCTTCCGCGCCCGAGGGTCTACCCGCACCGAGTTCATCTTCCGAAGGGATATCATGAAGCCACCGTCAGATGTCGCGTTTCCGGCGATGTTATGGCCGGCTCCAAGGACGGAGACCAGGAGCCCGTGCTTTGCCGCGAACTTTACCGACCGGATGACGTCGGCCGCCCCAGCGCATTCCACGATGAGCCCTGGGCGACGATCGATCATGCCATTCCAAAGAGCTCTGGCCTCATCGTAACCGGGAGATCCGGGGCCGAGGAGCTCGCCTCGGAGGCCCGCCGCCAAGTCATCGATGTCACCGTTCTCGAGAATCTTCGTGCTTCCGTCCAAGGTGGTCATGGGAAAACTGGGCATTACCCTCTCCTTCGGATAGGTTGGGAATCAGAATACAGGTGTCTGGGAAACATTCAATTAACGAAAAACTTTAAGAAAAGCAAGAGTTTGGATTCCAGCTCCGAGCGAGGCTACTGAGGAAACTGTATACTGGGGAGCTTCGGGCCTTGTCGTTTCGGCAGGGCCAGGCCAGGATCATCGACCGCCGTCAAAGGGAGCTACACCATGTCTTGGACCCGCCGCACCCTTTCAGACTCCTTGACCTTCTTCTTCGCCTTCAGCCTCCTTGCCCTGGCTCAGGCGTGTGGGCCGGCGGAGTCCGAATCCCAGCCAGCGGACGAGTCGGCCGTCTCCACCGTGGATCAGGCTTGGGATACCACGGCCGAGGCCGGGAAGGCGCTCTTGGCTGGGCTGACCGCTGCGGAGGAGACCGACCGCCTGGTGTTCCTGCACTCCGGGGCCCCATGGTGCGGTTGGTGTAAACGGCTGGAAGCCTGGCTCGTTCGCGAGGACATCGATGCCATCTTCTCCAAAGACTTCGTGGCCGTGAAGATCGACGTCGACTTGATGGACGGTGGAGAGGCGCTGATACACTCCTATAACGATGGCTACGGCGGCGTGCCATGGTTGGCCATCCTGAACCCGGACGGTAGCGTCGTCATTACCTCTGACCACCCCGAGAAGGGGAATATCGGATCCCCCAGGGCAGAATGGGAAATCGAGCACTGGGGCACCATGATGCGCACGGCAGCCAGGCGAATCACCGAGGAGGAGATTCAACTCATGGCCCTCACCTTGGCTGAGGACCGGTAGGCTACCCGCCCGGGGCCTGCTCTGCCGGCGGTCAGAGCGATCGGCCCCGGACACCCTCTCCATGGGGAAGCCATGGCAAATCGACCAGGACTCACGCGAAGCCTCCCCTTCGGCCTCTATATGGGGGCCATGGTCCTCGATCCCATCCTTCAGCCCCTCCTTCCGACCGGGTTTGATG
The DNA here is from genome assembly GCA_030618065.1 of Gemmatimonadota bacterium. Classification (GTDB taxonomy): domain Bacteria; phylum Gemmatimonadota; class Gemmatimonadetes; order Longimicrobiales; family Gaopeijiaceae; genus JABDNZ01. Next base: position 2,153 of record JAUXEE010000270.1, on the reverse strand, counting down.
AACGATGGCTCTACGGCGTAAAGGTAGGCCTCGTCCTCGTCGCTCTGGCGGCACTCTGGCGACACTATGCAGAGCTGAAAGACATCTCCTCGGTAAGGCGGTCGGAGTGGGCCCTGGCCCTGGGGATCGGGGCTGCCGTCTTTGTCTTATGGGTGAATCTCGACTTCCAACCTTTAGCCTTCGCCGGCAGCGGCGGCTTCGATCCCCGCACAGGAGAGGGAGTGAGCCTGGGGTTCGCAGCCGTGAGGCTAGCCGGGGCCATCCTTATCGTCCCGGTCATGGAAGAGCTGTTCTGGCGCTCCTTCATTCTCCGCTGGATCCAGCACTCATCCTTCATCGCCGTCGACCCGGCGGCTCTGGGCCTCCGGGCTCTGGTCATCAGCTCGGCCCTCTTCGCCAGTGAGCACCGCCTCTGGTTTGCGGGACTCTTGGCAGGTCTGGCATACGGATGGTTGTACAAGCGCTCCGGAAAGCTGTGGGTTCCCATCCTTGCCCACGCGGTGACCAACGGATTATTGGGCGCCTATGTTCTGGCCACAGGCTCATGGACCTTCTGGTGATCCAGAACTTCCGGAACAACCCTTTCCCTGCTGACGGCATCACATATGAAAAGGACTTCCTGAACGGAGGTGGGGGCGATGATTTGGTTCGGAACGGATTTGGTTGCTCTGGGATGCATCCTGGGTGGAGCTGCGGTCGGCGGGGCGGCGACCTTGGCGATGACGGTTGGGGGTGGACATACCGGCGCGAGGTGTGCGGTCGAGGCCTTTGCCGTGAGTCCTGGCATCGCCATCTCCCACGGCAGGGAGGCCCGTACCATCGTGGTGACCCCCAAGGTCCGGGTCCATCTGGACAACCACTTCGAGCAGCTCGACACACAGTTGGACCAACTCGATCAGGCGCTGGAGCTGCAAATGCAGCAGTTAGAGCTCCAACTGGAGGCTAAGCTGGGACAGGAGATGGAGGCCCGAATCCAGTTCGAGGAGGCCATGCGGCAGGTGGAGGCCGCGCGTCTCGAGGTAGTCGTTGAGAAGGTCGAGGGCGGCGGCATCTGATCGTCGACCGCCCCCTCCGACATACTACGAACCCCCCGGCGGTAGCGGCCGCCGGGGGGTTCTTTTTTTCGCGTCACCTTATCACCCGGGACGTCGCAGTAAGGTTGACGTCCTCCCCCGTGAGACCACGGAGACTGAACCCCCACCGCGCCCGCCCGCCGATGATAGTGTCAGCGTTGGTCTCCAGGAGCTCCCCGGGCATAGAGAGGTGGATCCTGAAGGACTGGTTTCGCAGCTTTCCGTGGACGATCCGGTATCGTTTGGTCAGCCATTCAAATCGTCGATCGAAGATGATGAGGTCTTCTGCCGAATGACGGCATTCGGTCAGGAGGGTTTCCCTGATCCGTTCGAGGGTCTGGGCCCGAAGGCTCTCGATCTCGGCCTCATCGTCGAACGCATTCCCCTCGCGACCAAGCCCAGGATCGATACCAAGCTCTTCCAGAAGCAAACTCCACGCGCCCTCTGACGTGATCTTGACCTCGTCCAAAGGATCGAGGATGAGATCCATGACGGCGCTGGAACAGGCTGGACCGGCCTTTCCCGAAAGGCTTTGTTCCGCGGGAATGACTAGGGCTACTCCACTCAGGTACGAGGTCCGAATCGAGTTCTCGGAGAGTTGACGATATGCCTGTATCAAGGGCGAGTCCCCGACCTGAACCAGGTCTTTGAACTCCTTAAGAAATTGCCGGAAGAGGAGACTATCCGCCTCCGTTTCAGGCTCATCCTGCGGATCCACACCTTCCCACCTGTCCTCCAAACCTTCATCTCGACTTTCCAACTCTTCCCAGGACGTTGCTACCAGACCCTCCAACCGATCCCCTTCTTCGAGGAGGTTCTGAAACAGCTCCATGGGAATCCAATCCAGAGCCGGGTAGCTCCTTCGGTAGTGAAAGAGAACCGTATCTCCTCGCTCCTCTCGGGTGAGATCGGAGGGAAAGTGGACGTACCAGTCGGAGAGCGGGTCCCCAGGCCGTGCATAAGATCCGGGCAGATCCGCACCGGGGGGAAACCGAACCCAAGCACGGAGAGCGTAATCCTCTTTCCCGGAAAGCCCCAAGTGCACAGAATCCCACCCCATCTCCAACGAAGGGGGCGGGT
>JAUXEE010000048.1 GCA_030618065.1 Gemmatimonadota bacterium | reverse complement strand
GGCTCTGCACCGTTCAAATGGCCCGTCGTTTGACGCCGGGGTTGAGGCGGAGGAAGCTGGACTCGCTGGCCGAGCATTTTGGGATACCCATCCACGACCGCCACCGCGCCTATGGCGATGCCCTGGCCACGGCCCGGGTCCTTTTGAGGCTCTTTGACGAGGCCAGGGCCCGAGGAATCCGGGACCTGACTTCCCTCCAAACTCTCCTACATCGAAAGGGGGGGGCTTGAACGTCCGAACGTCCTTGAAGGCCGAAGATCTACCCCTTACCCGAACCCTCACCCTGGGCGGAATGCGGGTACACGCGCTGGAGGCAGGGATCCAATGGTTGGACGGAGGCGCCATGTTCGGGGTGGTGCCGAGGCCCCTCTGGGAGAAGAAGATCCCTCCCGACGAACGGCACCGGATACCTCTGGCCCTTCGGTGCCTCCTGGTCGAGACCCCCAATGCCCTGGTCCTGGTGGACTCGGGAATCGGAAATAAGGAATCCGAGAAGTTCCGGGATATCTACGGGGTCGACAACGCCGGGGACCCTACCCGATTGGAGGATGCCATCCGCTCCTTGGGCTTCGGTTTGGAAGATGTGGACCTGGTGGTGAGTACTCACCTCCATTTCGACCATGCCGGAGGGGGCGTCGCCCTCAGGCCTGATGGCACCCTGGCTCCAGCTTTCCCACGCGCTCGTTTCATCATCCAGAAGGGGGAGCTCGAATTCGCCGGATCCCCCAGCGAGCGAGTTCGGGCATCCTATATGACCAAGAACTACCTCCCCCTCGTCGAGGCGGGGGTGGTGGATCCGGTGGATGGCCCCACCGACCTGGTCGAGGGGCTTCGGCTTCTTCCCACCCCCGGGCACACACCCTTCCACCAGTCCATCGTGCTGGAGAGTCAGGGGGAGACGGCACTCTTCCTGGCCGACCTTTGCCCCACCTCCGCTCATCTTCCCCTCCCCTGGATCATGGGCTACGACCTGGAGCCCTTGGTGACGCTGGAAACCAAGCGGGCCCTTTGGGAGAGGGTCAGGGAGGAAGGGTGGATTCTCATCTTCCAGCATGATCCGACCGTGCCCTGGGGCCGGATGGACCCCACCGAAGAAAAGCCCCTTCTTCTACCTTTGGAGAGTGGCGGGGACGGAGGCTGAGTCTGGAGGTGCCCGCAAAGGAGAATGGGCGTATTTTAACCGGCCTGGCAGGCGGCGGACTCAAAGGGAAAGGGAGAAGAGGACCCATGACGGATAAAGCCAAGACCCCAGTGATTCTCTCCGGCGTTCGGACCCCCGTCGGCCGGTTTCTCGGCGGGCTCTCCACCCTTCCGGCCACGGAGCTTGGTGCCCTTACGGTCGAGGAGGCGGTGAAACGAGCTGGAATTGACCCCGGGGTCGTGGAGGACGTGAGCCTGGGGAACGTGGTCGGAGCGGGAGGAGGGCAGGCCCCGGCCCGGCAGGCCGCCATCCGCGGCGGGCTTCCTCCTTCCGTACCCGCCCTCACCATCAACATGGTCTGCGGGTCCGGGCTGAAATCCGTCATGTTGGCGGCCCAAGCCATCAAGGCAGGGGAGCTTCAGGTGGCCGTGACCGGGGGCTTCGAGTCCATGTCCAACGTCCCCTTCTATCTCCGAAATCACCGGGGTGGGGTGAAATTCGGGGATCAGACCCTGCAAGACGGCCTCATCTACGACGGTCTCTGGTGCTCCTTCGGGAATTGCCACATGGGGGGCCACGCTGAGTATACGGCAGACAAGGCCGGGATCAGCCGGGAAGATGCCGACGCCTTCGCCTACCAATCCCATATGAAGGCCTTGGCAGCCATCGAAGGGGGAAAATTCCAGGAAGAGATCCTTCCGGTGGAGGTCAAGCACCGGAAGGGTGTGAATATCGTGGACACCGACGAAAGCCCCCGGAAGGGCACAGACATGGAGTCCCTGGGCAGGCTCCGCCCAGCCTTCCCGAAGGACGCTCCCGAGGGGATAGAGAACCTCGTGGTGACGGCGGGGAACGCCCCGGGCCTCAACGATGGGGCGGCCTCGTTGGTGGTGGCGTCCCAGGCCTTCGCCGAAGCCCATGGCCTGCCGATCAAAGCGTTCATCAAGAGTTACGCCGTAGGGTCAACAGAGCCCAAGGAGCTATTTTTTGCGCCCATCCATGCCGTCCGGAAACTCATGGCCAAGGACGGGAAGGGGGTGGGAGATTATGGACTCTTCGAACTCAACGAAGCTTTTGCCGTCCAAGCCATCGCCGACATTCGGGAGTTGGCCATCGATCCGGATAGGGTGAATGTGCATGGTGGGGCTGTGGCTCTGGGCCATCCAATCGGGGCTTCGGGAGCCCGGATCCTGGTCACCCTCCTTTCTGCCATGAAGGACAGGGGCCAGTCGTGGGGGGTCGCTGCTCTCTGTCTGGGTGGAGGGAGTGCGGTGGCCATGTCGGTGGAGTTGGTCTGAGTGGGTGGGATCTTGTCTTTTTTTTTGACGGACAGAGGACGGGTGCGGTTGGGGTGGAGGATCTTCCTCTTCCTCTGCCTGACGGCGGCAGGGACCGCCGCGGCGTCATTCTTGGCCCCGGCGGAGCTGCCCTACAGCTCGGCTCCCCTCCTGGTGGGAAGCCTCCTCGGGGGGTGGGCCATGCTCCGCCTGGACGGGCGGGGCCCCGGAGCCCTCGGTTTCTACCTGGCTCCAGGCGTGTGGAAGGAGGGCCTGTCGGGTTTGGGCCTGGGTGTGATGATTGCGGGGTCCGTGGCTGTGGCCATGGTGGTGTTCGGCGTTCTCCGGTGGTCTCCGGAGACGGGGAGCGTACTGGAATACCTCCGGGAGGGAGGCGTGTCCCTCTGGCTCTTCACCATTCCAGCCGCGGGGGAAGAGGCATTGATGAGGGGCTATCTGTTTCAGGCCCTGGCGGAAGCCTGGGGGGGGGCTTGGGCTCTCTGGATCACCTCCTTCCTGTTCGGGATTCTCCACCTTGGGAATCCGAATACTTCCTGGATCGGCCTGGCGAACATCCTGGTGGCCGGGTTGTTTCTCGGGGTGGTCTACCTGAAGACCGCCAGCCTCTGGTGGGCGACGGGGGCGCATCTGGGGTGGAATTGGGCTCATGGCTTTCTTTCAGACCTTCCGGTGAGCGGGCTCGATCTGGTGGACACGCCCCTCTTGGAACCCCTGACCCGGGGGCCTGACTGGTTGAGCGGAGGATCGTTCGGTCCGGAAGGATCGGTCCTCGCCACCCTGATTTTGTTGGTCGCTACGTGGGTCCTTTGGGAAAGCTCCTGGCTGAGGCTTGGAGATCGAGCAAGAGAGGTCCAGCCCCTCTTTCTGGCCAGGGAGGCCTGAGGCCAGGGAGGTCTGGGGCCATTCCCCTGGGCTCTGGGATGCGGAGTATCCTTGGGAGGGAAGCTGGAGAACCGGTGACTTTGGGAGAAAAAAATGCATGTAGAGAGAATTACCGTAATCGGCGGCGGTACCATGGGGAATGGCATCGCCCACGTCTGTGCCCAGGCCGGCCGTACCGTCACACTCGTTGATATGGATCAGGACCTCCTGGAGAGGGCTTTGGGCACCATCTTCAAAAACCTGGACCGGCAGGTGAAGAAGGAGCTCATCAGCGCCGGGGAGAAGGAAGCGGCTCTGGGCCGGATATCCACCGTCACCTCCCTGGAGGATGGTGTAGCCGAGGCTCAACTGGTGGTGGAAGCCGTGCCTGAGAGGTTGGAGCTGAAGGAGAGCATTTTCACGATCCTGGACGAGGAGGCGCCTGCCGACGCTATCCTGGCGACCAATACTTCCTCTATCTCCATCACGGAGATCGCTGCGTTCACGAAGCGACCCGAGAAGGTTATCGGGATGCACTTCATGAACCCGGTACCGATGATGAAGTTGGTGGAGGTGATTCGTGGCCTCGCCACGGACGATGAGACCACGCAGACGGTCATGGAACTATCCCGGGAGTTGGGCAAGACTCCAGTCGAGGTGAATGACTTCCCCGGCTTCGTCTCCAACCGGGTCCTCATGCCCATGATCAACGAAGCTGCGTTCGCCCTCATGGAGGGGGTGGCCGAGGCCGAGGCCATCGATACGGTCATGAAGCTCGGCATGGCCCACCCCATGGGACCTCTGGCCCTCGCAGACCTCATCGGCCTGGATATCTGCCTCAGCATTCTGGAGGTTCTCCACCGGGACCTGGGTGACGACAAGTATCGCCCCTGTCCCCTTCTCCGGAAGTACGTGGCGGCGGGATGGTTGGGGAGGAAATCCGGCAAGGGGTTCTTTGGATACGAGCGTTAGGGGAGAAGGCCGAATTCTCATGATGAACCGGAATATCTTGATGAATCGGAATCTCCTGATGAATCGGAATCTCACTATGAGAAGACAGCGGTGACTTCGGGCCTGACCCAAGAGCAATCTGAGATCAGGGCGCTCGCTCGGGACTTCGTCCGTGGCGAGATACGGCCCCGCGCCCCCGAGTGGGATGCCCGACGGAGCCTGGACCCCCAGATTTTTTCGAAGCTGGGGGAGTTGGGCTTCATGGGAATGAGGATTCCGGAAAGCTATGGGGGGCTGGGATTGGATCTTCTCACCTACCTCCTGGTCCTGGAGGAGTTGGCCTGGGGGGACGCCAGTGTGGCTTTGGGCGTAGCCATCCATTCGGGCCCGGTGACCTTTCTTCTCCAACGGTATGGGACCGAGGAACAGAAGGGCCGCTACCTTCCCGGGCTGGCTTCCGGCGAGCTCCTGGGAGCATTCGCCCTCTCCGAGCCGGAAGCTGGGAGTGATGCCCAGGCCCTTTCAACCGCCTGGCGTAGGGATGGGCCCCAACGGGTTTTGACAGGGACGAAGAAATGGGTCACCAATGGTGGATTGGGAGGGCTCGTCGTCCTCTTCGCCCGGGAGGCGGACGGGGGAAAGATCAGTGCTTTTCTTCTGGACCCGAAGATCCATGGGTATCAGGTGGGAAAGCGCGAGATTACCATGGGGCTGGCGGCCTCCGAAACGGTGGAGCTCCACCTGGACCAGCTCGAGATGGGGGACGGGGCTCTCCTTGGGGCCGAGGGTGAGGGGTTCGTGTATGCCATGGAGGCCATGGAGGTGGGGCGCCTGGGGATCGCAGCTCAGGCCATCGGCATCGCCCGGGCCGCCTTCGAGCATGCCCGGGACTATGCGAATGAACGGGTGCAGTTCGGCCGCCCCCTTGCCGATTTCCAGGCTATCCGGTTCAAGCTGGCTGAGATGGCCAACCGCATCACCGGCGCCAGGGCCCTGACTTTTTCTGCAGCCGAGGCGATGGAAGGGCGGGCAGACCCCGAAGCTCCCTCCCCGGGCGTCATGGCGGCCATGGCCAAACTCACGGCATCGGAGACGGCGGTCTGGACCACGGACGAAGCTGTGCAGATCTTTGGAGGTTACGGATACATGAGGGACTATCCGGTTGAGCGCCTCCTGAGGGATGCGAAGGGGACGGAGATTTACGAGGGAACCAGTGAGATCATGAGGCTCGTCATTGCCCGGGAAGCCATCGGGCAGACGGGGGCCTGAGAAATTTTCCAGAAACACAAACAACTCTCAAGACCGGGAGGAAGGTCGCATGGAGATTTTTGACAGAATGAGCCTGCGGGAGCACGAACAGGTGATGTTCTGGAGCGAGCCCCGCATCGGTTATAAAGGGATCATCGCTATCCACAACACCACCTTGGGCCCGGCCTTGGGAGGCACCCGTTTCTGGAACTATGGAACCGATGCCGAGGCCATCGAAGATGCCCTTCGGCTGGCCCGTGGCATGACGTACAAATCGGCCCTGGCCGGCTTGAACCTGGGAGGGGGGAAGTCGGTGATCATAGGGGATTCGAATACGCGGAATCGGGAGATGATCTTCCGGGCTCATGGGCGGGCCGTCGAGTCCCTGGCCGGCAGGTACATCACAGCCGAAGACGTGGGGACCTCTCCCGCCGACATGGATTTCGTCCACATGGAGACGGACCACGTGGTGGGACTCATGGGCAAGTCCGGCGATCCCTCCCCGGTCACTGCCTATGGTGTCTATCAGGGGATGAAAGCCGCGGCCCTCCAAAAGTATGGCGACGACTCTCTGGGCGGAAAGCATGTATCGGTTCAGGGTTGTGGTCATGTGGGATATTTCCTCTGCCAGGACCTGGCCGAGGAAGGCGCCCGACTTACCGTCACGGACATCAATCAGGAGAAGGTCGATGTCGTGGTGAAGGAGTTCGGGGCCAAGGCCGTGGACCCCGACGACATTTATAGTGTCGATGCTGACATTTTCGCTCCCTGCGCCTTGGGGGCCATCCTCAACGATGACACACTGGCGGTCTTGAACGTGGACATCGTGGTGGGTGGGGCCAACAACCAGTTGGCCGAGGCTCGACATGCCCAGGAGGTGGAAGACAAGGGAATCCTCTACGGCCCCGACTATCTCGTGAACGCAGGCGGTCTCATCAACGTCTACGCCGAGATCCAGGGTTGGCCTGCCGAACGGAGCCTGAGAAAAGCAGGGGAGATCTATCACACCCTCCTCAGGATCCTGGAGTTGGCCGAGGCCGAGGGAATCACCACCGCAGATGCGTCGGACAAGGTGGCGGAGCACCGGATGGAAGACGTTCGCTATCTGCGCCGGACCGAGCTTGGTTCCTTGGACTACTGAAGCCGTGTTTGATACCTAACGAGTGAACTGAATCCATGCTGGAACATCTGAGAGTCACCGACCCTGCGGTCTATGATGTGGTAAAGGCGGAAGCCGGCCGTCAAGCCTCCCAACTCGAGCTCATCGCCAGCGAGAACTTTGTTTCCCCTGCGGTCCTGGAGGCCATGGGAACGGTCCTCACGAACAAATATGCCGAGGGCCTTCCCAACAAGCGGTACTACGGGGGGTGCGAGCATGTGGATGTCGTGGAGGAGTTGGCCAGGGAACGGGCGAAGGCCCTCTTCAACGCTGACCACGCCAACGTCCAACCCCACGCAGGGGCCCAGGCGAACTTGGCGGCCTTCATGGCCTTCCTGGTTGCAGGTGACCGAATCCTGGGCATGAACCTGAGCCATGGCGGGCACCTCACCCATGGCTCGCCGGTGAATATCAGCGGTAAGCTGTTCGAGGTCGGCGCCTACGGGGTCCGGGATTCCGATGGGCGAATCGACTATGATGCCCTGAGGGACCAGGCTGTCGCGGAAAAGCCCCAGCTCATTATCGCCGGGGCCAGCGCCTACCCAAGGGTCATCGATTTCGAGGCGTTCTCCGACGTCGCGAAGGAGGTGGGAGCGATCCTCCTGGTGGACATGGCCCATATCGCCGGCCTCGTGGCCACAGGGGTGCATCCGAATCCGATACCCTACGCCGACGTGGTGACCACCACCACCCACAAAACACTGCGGGGCCCCCGGGGAGGGCTCATTCTCTGCAAAGAAGAGTGGGCGAAGGCCATCGACAAGGCGGTATTCCCGGGGACCCAGGGCGGTCCCCTCATGCACGTCATCGCTGCGAAGGCCGTGGCTTTCAAAGAGGCCCTCGATCCAGGATTCCATGACTATACGCGGCAGATCGTGGACAACGCCCAGGCCCTGGCCGCGGGGCTGATGGGCAGTGGACTGAAGTTGGTGAGTGACGGTACGGACAATCATCTCCTCCTCATGGACCTCCGACCAAGCCATCCGGACCTTCCCGGAAAGGAAGCCGAGCACGCCCTCGAGGAGGCAGGAATCACGGTGAACAAGAACACGGTTCCGGGTGAGACTCGGTCTCCGTTCGTGACCTCTGGGCTCCGGATCGGTACGCCTGCTCTTACCACCCGAGGGATGACGGAAGGGGACATGGAGCAGATCGCGGCTTGGATGGTCCAAATCCTGAACGACCCTTCCGACGAGGAGCTGATCCGGGCCGTGAGGGGGGAAGTGACAGAGCTCTGTCAGGCTTTCCCCCTGTACGAGGAGTTCACAGAGCTGGATTGACGGGGAGGACCCCCTCGTGGCCTCGACGTCCCCGGTTTCAAGAGGGATCCGGATGAGTCCTGGTCAGTGCCCGGCCACTGGAAGGGTGGCGTCCTTTCCGGAAGAGGGTATTTTTCCAAGCATGACGGAACTGCAATTCGCCGAAGAGATCCTCGAACGACTCCAGGATCAAAATCCCAAGTTCCACGGGAAGGCCTATCTCTTTCTTCTTTCCGCTCTGCATTCGGTCTTGGCGGGTTTGGAAGAGTCCCGCCATATCTCCGGGGAAGAACTGGCCCATGGGGTTCGGGAGCTAGCCTTGAGCCAGTACGGGCCCATGGCCCGAACCGTTCTCGGCCATTGGGGAATCCACGGTACGGAGGATTTGGGAGAGATCGTCTTCGCCATGGTGGAATGCGGGGTCCTCGTCAAAGAAGAAGATGATCGCAGGGAAGACTTCCAGGGCCTTTTTGACTTTGAGGAAGCCTTCGAACGTGACTACCCTTGGGGAGGGGCTTTTTGATCATGGTGGAAGTGAACGGGTATCCGAAATGTCTGAAGTGTGAAAATGGGATCCTTATTCCTCTTTCGGACTATGGTCGGGATGGGGCTTCCATTCGCTACAAGGCTTGGGTGTGCTCGCACCCCGAGTGCGGGTTCAACATCCGGATCGACAACGGGGAGATCACCTTTGGCCGGGCCATCGGTCAGAGCTACAAGTAGTTTCCCCTTCGGGCCCGGGTTCCCCCTCCAGGTAACACGGGCCCTCGAAGACTCAGTGACTCCATCCTCCCTCCACCCCGGGGGAACCCGATGAATGCGTCTACGGATCTTCCCAAACGCCCATTTGGACGGGCCCTCGTCGGGGCCCCCACCGGCACGGAAAGCGCCGAATTCGACAGGATCGCAATCCACCAATTAGGTGTCCCGCAACCTACCCTTATGGAGAACGCGGGCCGCTCCGCCGCTCTGGTCCTCCAGCGGTTGTATCCTCGCGGCCAGGTCTCAGCCCTGGTCGGGACCGGCAACAACGGAGGCGATGCTCTGGTTCTCCTGCGGAACCTTGCCGCGTGGGGGCGTCCAGTGACGGCCATCCTGGTTGGGGGGCGAGAAGAGGACGAGGCTCTCTTACATGGATGGGGGAT
>JAUXEE010000336.1 GCA_030618065.1 Gemmatimonadota bacterium | reverse complement strand
TCCTAAGACCGCTTGGCCTCCGACTTGCTCAGGGGGTAGCTCACTTTCTTCCGCGCCGGCGGGGTAGTTCGAGGTTTCGGGATTGGGCAAGACACAATTCATCATCAATGCGTCTTCATAGGAGAGGTCGAAACCCGCCGCCGTGGCGCCGGCGGCCATCCCCTTCATGATTTCGATATTCTCAGGCGTGTACCTCTGAATGAAGTGCTGGTTGGCCTTGAGAGCGGCCCTTACCCCGTCATGGCTGAACCGCTGTAGAGCCGAGGCCCAGGATGCCTGGGCGTTGAGGGAGATGTGCGCTCCGGCCTGCTGGCCATACTGGAAACCCATCTCGTAGTCGGACCCCCCGATGATGACCACCGGGAGAATCCCCGGCGGAAGCACATCGTCTCCCTGCGCCGCGAGACTCCGGGCCATGGCCAAGGGAGAGATCCCTCCGAACCCCACCCCCAAACCGGTGATTGCCGTGCTCTTCAGAAAATCCCTGCGGCTGTTCATGATCATCACCTCATTGTACCGTGGGACGCCAGGGAAAAAGCAGGCGTCTGGCCAAGGACTGAGTTCGGCAAAATGCGAAGAGGCCGGGGCCAAAGCCAGGCCGGTACTCAATCGCCCGGAAACTCCAGGAGGAAATGGCCGCGTAGCCCGAACACGAGAGCGTTGGCTACGTTAAGATCCATCCCAGGATTCATCACCCATTGCAGGTCCGGCTGAACGAAGAAGAAGGGACAAACCGCTGCTCGGTACGTCAGCTCGAATACGGTTTCGCCCCGCTCAGCCGGGACCCCAGCCCTTCGCTGCTCTCTCAGGAACGGAGAGCCGTTACGTGCGTAAGCGACTCCCAACCCGGCGACGTCATCCGGGCGGCCAGGAATAGCGCCATGACATGCCAACCCCCCTTTCAGGGAGAGGTCCAGTCGATTCATCCCATCCGCTGCTGTTCCCACCCGGGCAAAACCCGAGAGTCCGCCGGCTCCGTCTTCATCCTGATAGAGAAGCTGCTCCCCAAGGAGGTACACCCCCCAACTGCGGCTCGGGGGCTCCTCGGGAGCCCAGCTCTGGGCCTGCCGGGAATAGGCCCATCCGCCGATGGCGACCTTGGTGCTGACTTCCTCAATTGGACGACCGCGTCCGATACGTCGCCTCTGGGGACCGGAGATTCCCCGCCCCCGTCCTACGGGGCGACGTCCCCTTCCCAGTACCGGGGTGATGTTGGACAGAAGCCGAGCATACCCCACCTCGACGGAGAGTAGAGCTCCCTCTTCAGCGTCGAGGGAGAAGCGGCTCCCACCCGAGTCGCCGGGAACCGCATCGCTCAGGCCGAGGAGACCATAGAGGGAAGGGAGGGGTTTTAGCATCACTCGGGTGGCCAAACCGGTGGCAGGGTAGGTCGAGGGTCCGGTAACCCCGCTGAGGCCGTATTCCGGACCGAATCCGAAGGCGCTGTTGAGGAAATCTCCTGAGGAGGGGATCACGTCGAACTCCGAATTGATGTCGTAGACCCCTGCCAGGATCGAGATGCGGGGCGACCCGACTTGGTGCTCGATCCACGCTTCGTACAGGCGCCACTCCGTGACAGCTTCCAGGTTGCTGATCCCCTGGAGCGCCCCGACCTCTGTGCTCACCGACCTCCCACGATTCGACTGGACATGGACCTGGATCGACGTGCCCCGCAAACCGGGCAACGCCTTTAGGTTCAGGTGGAGCAGCAGGTCGAGGTTGTCCAGGGCGACCGTTTCTTGGGATCGCCCTCCCCGGGCTGGAAGGAAGCCATCCGCCGTATAGCCGAGCGCCAAGCTGATATCGGGTGGGTGGCTCGACACTTGCCACCGCCCCCCTCCAGGCTGCTGGGCCGTCAGGGTCCCCACCGCGGGTCCCACCACCACGGTCACCAACACCAAACATCGCGCCCAAACCGTTCTCGCATCCATTTCGGGTGTCCTTTTGAACTCCGGCTACCGATCCAACCCGTGAACCCTCGCCTTCCGCCAAAGGGTGTTTCTCTGGATCCCCAAGTCCTTGGCCGCACGGGTGCGGCTCCCATTGTGACGCTGCAGGGCTTCGGCGATGACCTCTTCCCGTCCTGTTCCAATATTCGATCCACCGATCATGCGGCTCTTCGGTAGTAATGGCTTAGGATCCCTCCCAGCCGTTCCGTCCGGTCGACTGACGTCAGCCCGCGAGGAAACTATGCTTTGGGAGAAACAATAACCTCAGGCCGAGGGAAAATCATCCGGGCCGTATGGCGGAGATGTTCCTCACCACCTCCCTCCCCGAGCCCTCAGGTATTCGTCCAACACCCGGACGAACTCCGCGCCGGACAGGTCCTCGCCGGGCCGCCATGGGCTGGCGCCGATCCAACAGTGGGGTTTCCTGCGGCCGTACTCGAAGCTGGCCCGGGGAGCAGGATCGGTGAGCCCCTCCATGGCCTCCTCCATGAGTTCCACGGCGTTGTTCAGGTAGAAGGAGTCCATGTCACCCACGGCCACGTGAATCTTCCCGGTGAGCTCTGCCCCGAGAGTGCCCCAGTTGGTCACCAGGTGGTGGGTCAGGTCCCAGTTCTCCAGC
>JAUXEE010000093.1 GCA_030618065.1 Gemmatimonadota bacterium | reverse complement strand
TTGGTGGATTGCGGAGGCGGGAGAGGTGGCCGACTGGTGGATGGCCCGATCCGGTGTCCGGGTCACCATGGTTCACCCCCAGGTCGACGGGCTCGAAGCAGACTCACTTGAAGGCCGGACCCCCGAAGGTTGGACCCTCGACATCCGGGTGGAGGGGCCTGAAGGAGAAAGCATCACAGGGCTCTGGATCGACATCGTGCTCCCGAGAGGCTCGGACGCGGTGACCCCCGCTGTCGACGGTGTCCCAGTCGCTTACACGACGACGGAGTGGGGCATCAGGGTGTCCTTGGGGGATCTCCCAGCCGGAGAGACCCGTCTGATCTCACTTCAACCGAGGTAAGAGAATGGCCAGAATTCTGATCGTCGACGATGAAGAGATGGACCGCATCCTACTTGCCGAGGTTTTGCAAAAGGCCGGTCACGAGCCCTTGTTCGCTCCCAACGGCCAGGCGGCCCTCAGAATCTGGAAGAAGTCCGCAATTGATCTCGTGGTTACGGACATCGTCATGCCCGAGCTGAACGGCCTGGAACTCCTCGAGGCCTTAAAAGAGGAGGATCCCTGGGTTCGTGTCATCGCCATATCCGGCATCACCGCCAAGAAGCTGAACGAGGCCGCCCAGTCTGGCGCCCTGGCCATCCTCACCAAGCCCGTCGATCCGGAGGAGTTGTTGCGGGAGATTTCCCGAGCCCTCAGCGGACGCGGGTCCTGGCGGGACGTGGAATCCTAAGCGACCTCACCAGAGACCTTACCGGAGACCTCACTCTCTTCCGGCTGGGGCGCGGGATCGGCCTGTGCTTGCGAGCCGTTGAGAATCTTGGACATGGCCGGAAGGTTCACCAGGACCAACATCGCCAGAAAGATTGCGGCAAGAAGGAGTTTCGGTACCTCGAAGAAGGCCCCGACAAGGGCCAGGAGGTAGAACCGCGGGGCCCTGGATAGGAGGACACCCAATAGGTACTTCCAGACAGGATACTCGGTGAGAACCACCAGGAACCGCACGGGGAAAAAGGGCACCGGAGTAAACCCGGCAAAGAGAATTGCGGTGAAGGGCATGCGGCTGAAGAGGTCAGAAATCCTTTTCACCACCTTTTTGTCCAAGGCCGCTCGAAAGGCCGGCATTCCATAAAAAAGGCCGAATAGGGAGTAGTTCAAACCCTCCGCCATAACCGTACTCACGACAGAAACCAGAGCCACCACCCAGGCTGTGTGGTAGGTCCCGTAGTAGATGAGCACCGGTTCATGGGGGACCAGACCCACCAGGAATTCCGAGGGGAAAGAGTAGAAGAAGAGAACCAGGAGGCTGGTGCTCTCTCTGACCTCACCGGAGAAGACCCAAACCGACAGAAGAACTAGGATCAACGCGCACTCGGAGAGGATCAGGAATACCCTCTTCCTGGGGGTAGTCGCTTGTCCTCTCCCGGCCTTGCTCTTCTCCTGGAGCTCGGTGGGCACGGTGAGTCCGGACATGGTCGATCAGGCTCCTAGACGACCAGGGACGGCCGGATCTTGGAGAAGAACATGGAGAAAGGCCGCTCTGTCCAGGACCGAATGCTCGTGTTGCAGGCGGTGCAGCGGTTGGTCTTGACGAAACCCTCTCTCATGTGAGCCAGGGTGGGATAATCTCTGGTTATGAGGCCGCAGGGGGAGAGGGTTCCGTCCGGGTTGACTACCAGAAAGCGCTCCCCGGCCCGGCAACCCGGGATGCCCTTGTCATCGAAAAAAGCGACCATGTTGTCGAGAAAACTGGCGCTGGGCTTCACCGTGTCGTGGCGACGCTGAGATTCCATGAGCTCACGGAAGATCTCCCGTAGTTCAGGCAAGTCCTCCTTCGCGACCACAAATCCTTTGTCCTGGGTCCGAAGCCAGGTATACGGACTGTAGTTCATGGAGACTCCCCACTCCTTGGCCAAAGAGGCCAGGGCGGGCACCTCCCTGAAGTTGTCGCTCTGGATCACGCAATTGAGGGTGATCATCCTGCGCTCGGCAGGGGTGAGTGATCCGATGAGATCCTTTATGTGATCGAAGAGTCCCGGAAGCATGCGAAACTCGTCGTGCCGGTCGTCGGGATAATCCAGGGATATGCTATAGGTGTCCACGCCGACTTCATTGGCTTGGCGAAAGCCATCAGCTGTCAGGAGTGACGCGTTGGTTACGAGGATCATGTAGGGAGCGCCATCAGGCTGCCGGAGAGCCTTCATGACGTCCAGGACATCTTCACGCAGGAGGGGCTCACCACCAGATACCTGGATGACCGGGGGGGAAAGCTCTTGAAAGATCCGGGCAAATTCCTCCGGAGAGGCTAGTTCCTCTTCTACCGGCCCGCCCCTGTGACAATGTCGGCACTGGGCGTTGCAGGCGTGGGTGATTTCGAAGGAGACACAGAGGGGCCGATTGGTGAGAATGTTCGTGAGGCCGCGTTTGGTGAGCGAAAGAAGACGTCCCGTTTCGGGCATCTATTTCCTCTCTGGTGAGCGTTCGCGAGGATTTTCGGCCGGGTTATCCGTACGAAAAGGACTCCCTTAATTGGTCCAAGAAGGGCCTGAGGGCAAGGCCCGTTCAAATCCCCGGCTGGACGAAACCGGTATTCAACCAGCATCATACCTTCATTCCGGATCCTGGTAACCCAGCAGCGAGGTACCCATGTTCACATCACTCTTTCGGTCCAGACACTCCATATCGTCCCCTCTGGGACTGGCCCTTCTCGCCTGCTCTTTCTGGTCGGGCCAGGGCTGGTGCCAGGAGGCGGATACCCAGCTCCGCCCCATGACCTTCATGGATGTTCAGCTCATGAAGAGTGCTGGGTCCTGGGCTCCGAGCCCCGATGGAGAGTGGATGTTGTACACCGTCACGATCCCCAATTGGGAAGAGGCCGACAGACAGTCCGACATCCACCTCGTGTCCATGGGTGAGGGAGTTCCGTCCAATCGGCAGCTCACCTTCACGGATGATGATAGCGAGTCCTCGCCCACCTGGGCCCCTGGAGGAGGCTCCTTTCTCTTCTCCTCCAGCCGGGATGCGGGTGAAGGCAGAAGGGGGTCCCAGCTTTACCTGATGAGGATCGACGGCGGGGAGGCCCGAAAGATCACCGATGTCGAGGAGGGCGTGTCGGATTTCGATTTCAGCCCGGATGGATTGTGGCTGGTCTACCGCGGCGGCCCCCCCGGCCAGGCGGAACTCTATCGACTCCCTGCGGGGGAGCTGGCCGACGCCGATCCCCTTCAATTGACGGATGGTGAGGCGGGGATAGACCAGTGGGAATGGGCCACGAACAGTCAAAGCCTCTACTTCATCCGCGCCGACTCCTTTGACGAGGCGGAGAAGGAACGGCGGGAAAAGGGGTTCACCGTGGACGTCAAGAATATGGTGACGCCCCTTTCGAACCTCTGGGTCGTCGGCGTGGACGGCGGAGAAGGCGATCAGCTCACCGATGATCCGGACATCAGCATTGACGGCTTCGTACTCTCGGACGATGGAGAATGGGTTGGCATCACTGGTGGGTCCGCGAAGCGGTATGAGCGGAACATCACCGGTTCACGCCTCTACGCCGACCTCTTCCTTCTTGAAACCGCTACCGGTCACATCGAGCGTCTCACCGACAATTTCGAGGTCGGGGAGAGTGGAATCATCTTCTCCCCGGACGGACGGTGGGTGGCTTTCGGGGCGCCCGGTGATATGACTCGGTATTCCATGACCGAAACCAAGGCGTATGTCCGTGAAGTGACGGACCGGGGCGGTTCTTTCCGGAAGCTGGGATCCGATTTCGACGGTAGCATCCGAGGTGGATTCTGGTCCGAAGACGGCAGCACCGTCTACTTCGGCGCCGGCATCAAGGTCACGAGCCAGCTCATGGCCCTGGACATGGAGAGTGGGGAGGTCCGGCAGATCACCCACGAGAAAGCCTCCCTCTCGGTCACCCGGGACGAAGACTCGGGGAGCTACCTCATCAGCTACCAGGATCCGAAGACGCCATCCACGCTCTTCACGATCCCCGACCTGGATCAACTGACCGATCGCTCTTCTTGGATCCAACTGGTAGACGTGAACCCTCATGTAGGTGGGATGGCCCTCGGTGACGAAGTGGAGGTCAGTTGGACATCTACCGATGGGAAGAGGGTGGGCGGCGTCCTGACCTACCCCGTGGGCTACGAGGAGGGGAATCGGTACCCCCTGGTCGTGTCCATCCATGGGGGCCCCGCCTCCGCGGATGTCCTCAGATTCCACACCACCGCTCAGGTCTACGCCGGAGCGGGGTACGCCGTCCTGAGACCCAACTACCGAGGTTCGACGAACTACGGGAACGCCCACCGGACGGACATCGTCGGCGACTACTTCACCCTCGGCTTCGACGACATCATGACGGGGGTGGATTACCTCATCGACCAGGGCATTGTGGATGGGGACCGCATGGGGGCCTTCGGTTGGAGTGCTGGAGGCCACTGGTCCAATTGGATCCTGACCCACACCGATCGGTTCAAGGCCATCAGCTCCGGGGCAGGCACCATGAACTGGATCAGCATGTATGCACAGAGCGACGTGCAACGGAACCGGCAGTTCTATGTGGGAGACGGATTCCTTTATGAGGACTTCGACACGTACTGGGACCAGTCACCCCTGAAGTACATCATGAATGCCAAGACTCCCACCATGGTCCACGTGGTGGAGGGAGATCCCCGGGTTCCCAGTCCCCAATCGGTGGAATTGCATATGGCCCTGAAGAAGTTGGGGGTACCCACGGAGCTCTTCATGTACCCGGGGCGGAGCCACGGCATTCCCGATCCTCGAAACCGCTTGGCCAAGGCCGTGAGTGAGATGGCGTGGATGGACTATTACGTTCGGGGGATGGGTGAGAAGTTCCAGTGGGAGGACGTGTTGAAAACGCTCGAGAAAGAGAAAGGGAAGGAGAAGTTCTAGGGCCACCAGACGATACCCACCTTGAACCGGGTGGAGTTGGCTTCGATGTCCAGGTTGTTCAGGGATACGGAGCCGAGATCGAGCTCTGTGAACTCCCCTCCCGAGAACTTCACCCCGACGTCCAGGGCGAAGGTCTGGCTGAAATAGGCGTAGATTCCCCCGCCGAAGGAAATCGATCCGCCGCTGAAGCTGATGTCTCCGACGCTCTGGCCATTCACCTCCACGTCGTTGACGCTAGCTGCCCGGGCTCCTACGGCAACGTCCAGATAGGGAACCCAGGAGCGCAGGGTATTGGCGAAATGGAAGCGGGCCCCGAGGTCCACATGGCCCAGCGTCCAGGTGCCCTGGAACTCATCCGCGCTCTCCGAATCCACCGAAACCCCGTCCATTTCGAAGTAGAGGGTGACGATCCGGTTTAGCCCGTACCCGACACGGAGGCCCAAACCCCCACCACTGTCGGCATCGCCATCCTGAACGGAGAGGGAAGAGGCCTGAAGGTGAACTCCGAGATTCAGCCCACGAGTCGTGGACTTCTGCCCTTCCAAAGGTGTCGCCGCCAGTGCCATGAGGACCAAAAGGCAAAAAGCGCTGGGAAGGTTCAGAGAACGAAGGGGATTTCGCATGATGTCGCCCCGGTCTTGAGTGTGTTTCAGAATGAGCTGTTCTCTTCTACAGAATGATAGCCAGGATCACCAACTCGTCCACCGGATCGAGGAGGTCCTCCCAGAAATCGAATACGTCTTCGGTGGAATCGATGATCTGTCGCAGGACCAACATCTCGGCCCAGGTAAGGGACGGTCCTGTGGCGCTAGTGAACGTCGGGTCGTCAGGGTCCCCGGTGACGGTTGCGAAGGGCTCCCCGTTCAGAAAAATGGTGCCGTCGATGGAGTCATCGGTTCCCGAGACTTCGACCTGGAAGGAGTCGCTGCCATGTCGCACCAGGAGATCGATCTCCCCGCCCGCCCCCGACTCGTTTTCCACTCCGGAAACCGACCCGGTGATGAGGAAATCCCGTGACGCGATTCCCATCTCGAAGTCGATATCCACCCTGTTTTCCTGAGCACTCTCGGTACCCCTGACCTCGATGCCAAAATCCAAGGGATCTGGCTTTCCACCCACTCCGGGCTGATAGAGGATGAAGCGGACACCGGTGGCCGGAGCCCCCTCCCGGTCCTGGTCGATCACATACCGTCCCAGATCAGGATCGTAGACGAAGGTCTTACCCCGGCGGAAGATGGAGATGATGGGGTCGTTCAAGGGTCCCGGTCCCAACTCCGATTCCGGGGCTACGCCCTGAAATGTGATCCCTGCCCCCAAAGCTCTGAAGGCTTCCATGGCGTCGGACTCGAGGATCAAGTCCAGGGCCTGATGGTTCTCCAGCGCAGCCTGTGCGTCGAAGGCGATTCGATCCTCCGGCTCTGTCCCGGTCTCACAAGCGGCGGTGAACACGACCACCATGGCCAGGGTCAGTGTTTTTCTCGAGTTCGGTTCAAACATGATTCTGCTCCTCTGAATCCAGCTCGCGAAGCCTCAACAGCTCTTCTTGTTGTCCAGGGGTGAGGATGTTCTTTATGCGGATGAGGAGCTCCAGGTGCGCGCGCTTGATCTCCTCGGGAGTGAAGAGCAGGGAGGCGAAGGGATCTTCCGCCGCCTCCGACTGAGCGCTCAGAATCCCTGGCGTCAGGAGGCAAAGGGCGAGAACGATCGGTCGGTACACGTTCCTCATGGGTGGCTCCTCACAGTTCATTCCTTCGCGGGTTGGGCCTGGGTTCCATAGGCCAACGGCCCGAACCGATGGACGGGAGGGTAGAGAGGATCTCGGTGCCAGGTAGATCAAGGAGTGCGTCGGTAGGGGATTTCCAGGCCCCGGAGGCGGGATCGGCGGAGAAAGCTTTGACCACCCGCTCGAAATCGGAATCCGAGGTGCTGGGGATCTGGACCAGGAGGAGCACAGCCGCGGCGGCTGCTGCCAGGAGGCTTCCACCCCAGGTGAACCTTCGGGGAAGGCGGCGGAGCCCTTTCCTCACGGGATGAACCTCCATTCCGGATCTGGAAGCCTCCTCCTGGGCCCGAGCCATGAGGGTCCTGAAATCGGGGGCTCGCTGCCGGTCCTCCCCCTGGAGGTCGTGGAAAAGCCCCAGCAGATCTTGATCCCTTTCTTGATCACGCAACGTTCTCGTCCTCCTGGAGAAGGCCCCTCAAGCGTCCTTTCCCTCGTTCGTAATGGGCGGTGCGACGGATGACCCCGAAAAGCCAAGTTTTAAAGACAGACGGCTTCTTGAAGCCTACTTCTACGGTAGGGCCCTGTCGGTGGCGTTGCGAGAGTTTTGAGCGGATGGGGGGTCAGGCTACGGTGTGGGATGACCGGGTCCGATGAAGGGGGCGCC
>JAUXEE010000305.1 GCA_030618065.1 Gemmatimonadota bacterium | reverse complement strand
GGGGTGACGGAGATCAGATGATGGTCCAACATGCCTTCGAGCTTGAATAGCCACCAGGCGGTGATCTGGGTCAGGACCTCACCCTTACATGGAATGGGTTGGGGCAGGACCACATCGAAGGCGCTCACGCGATCGCTGGCCACCATGAGGAGCATTTCGGGGCCGGCCTCGTAGACGTCCCGGACCTTCCCTTTGCTCAACAGGGGAAGGGGAAGGTCGCTTTCATGAAGGGCTAGGCCCTTGCCAGGCTGGGGGTCAGACACGGACATCAGCTTCTCCAATGGCTTGCATGGAATGATCGGAATACCGCCGGAGAATGGGATCTACCCACTCCTTCAGAAACCGGTCCACCTGTTCGGGCGCACGGCCCACGAAACCTCGGGGGTCCACCAGCTCCTCCAACTCCTCCCGGGACATCCCGAATGCCGAGTCTCCGGCGATACGTTCCAGTAGGTCGGCCCGGACCCCCTCCTCTTTCATGAGTCGTGCCGCATCCATGGAATGCCGCCGGATGCGCTCGTGGAGCTCCTGCCTGTCTCCCCCCCGCTGGGTCGCCAGCATCAGGACCGTTTCCGTGGCAAGGAAGGGGAGGTGCTCCTCCAGGTTCCTCTGGATCACCATGGGGTTCACCACCAATCCTTTCGCCACATTCTCCACCAGAACAAGGACTCCGTCCAGGGACAGATAGGCGTCGGGCACGGCGACTCGGCGGTTTGCCGAGTCGTCCAAGGTCCGTTCCAACCACTGGGTGGCAGCCGTGAAGGCGGGATCCTGGGCCAGAGTAATGACGTGTCGGGAGAGAGCGCAGATGCGTTCGGCCCGCATGGGATTCCGCTTGTAGGGCATGGAGGATGAGCCGATTTGTTCCTTCTCGAAGGGCTCCTCCACTTCCCTGAGGTGAGCCAGAAGACGTAGGTCGTTGCCCAGCTTCGAAGCCGAGGCGCCGACTCCTGCCAGGGTAGCCAGGAGGGCCTGGTCCACCTTTCTCGAGGCTGTTTGCCCGGTGACCCCGAACGACCGGGGGAACCCCATCTTCTCGGCCACCAGAGCTTCCAACCTATCCACCTTGGCATGGTCCCCTTCCATGAGGGAGAGGAAGGAGGCCTGGGTCCCGGTGGTGCCCCGTATTCCCCGGAAACGGATCGTCTCCAGGCGGAACTCGATCTCCTCAATGTCCAGGAGAAAATCCTGGATCCAAAGGGTGGCCCGTTTCCCGACGGTGGTGGGTTGGGCCGGCTGGAAGTGTGTGAAGCCCAGCGTCGGAAGCTCCCGGTGCTTCGTGGCGAAGGTTGCAAGAGCCCCGACACAACGGACAATCCTGGCCCGAAGGATGAGGAGGGCTTCCCGGTGCTGGATCAGGTCGGTGTTGTCCCCGATGAAGGCACTGGCGGCTCCCAGGTGAATGATACCCCTGGCCGAGGGGGCCACGTCCCCAAACAGGTGCACGTGCGCCATGACGTCATGACGAAAACGTCGTTCGTACTCCGCCGCCTTCTCGAAGTCCAACTTCTCCAGGCCCGCCTTCATCTCTCGAATGGCTTCCTCGCTGATAGGGAGCCCCATCTCCCTTTCGGCCTCGGCCAGGGCCACCCAGAGCCTGCGCCAGGTCCCGAATCGATGCTGAGGGGAGAAGATCCTCAGCATCTCCTTGGAGGCGTACCGGTCTGCTAGGGGATGGACGTAACGGCTGATGGCGTCCTTTTCGGTCACGTCGGATTTCCTGGTTGAAAGGCTGGAGATTTCTCGGGTCCGGGCCTGGCGACCGGCCAGGCCGACGTCCACCTATCTCCGGGTCGTGAATTCCCTGAAGTAGGCCGCGCCCTTTCTCTCGAAGTAGATCCTCACCCGCATGCCACCCCGTAGCTCCCGAATCGCCCGAGCCGCATCCTCGGCGTTGCTGATGCGAGTGTTGTTT
The DNA here is from genome assembly GCA_030618065.1 of Gemmatimonadota bacterium. GTDB lineage: Bacteria > Gemmatimonadota > Gemmatimonadetes > Longimicrobiales > Gaopeijiaceae > JABDNZ01. The sequence goes on along the minus strand of JAUXEE010000305.1, from coordinate 1,367 downwards.
ATCTGAAGGATCACGTCTCCTCGAGCTAGCCCCAGGTTTTGAGATAGGGAAGGGGAGATGCCGGTGATAAGAGCCCCGGATTCGGCCCCAAGGTCCTGCTCCGCCCGGATTTCCGGAGTCACGGATACCACTTCCAGGTCTTCCAATACTTCCACCCGCTGGGCCCGGGAGGTGGGAAGGGTTTCCGTCACCAGCCTGAGGCGGGACCTTTGCCCCTCCACCTCCACCTCCACCGCATCGCCGGCCTTCAGATCCAGAAGGACCGCCTCGAAATCCAATGGGGTCCCCAACTTTTTTCCATTGGCGTCCACCAGGCGATCACCCGGGGAGAGACCAGCTTGATCAGCGGGAGATCCGGGGACGACGGACGCGATCCGAACTCCCCGGGTCCGCCCCCAGACGTCGGCGTCCACCGCCTCGACATCCACGCCCGTCCAGGCCCGTCTCACCTCCCCAAACTCGATCAGGTCCTCGGCTACGCGGAGTGCCCTGTCGATGGGAATGGCGAACCCCAGGCCCTCGCTCCCCCCGCTTCTGGAGAAGATGGAGGTGTTCACACCGATAACCTCTCCCAGGGCGTTCACCAGGGGGCCTCCCGAGTTCCCGGGGTTGATGGAGGCATCGGTTTGGATCATGCCCAGGTAGAACCCCTGATCCTGGTTGGAGGGGATGATATGCCGGCCCACGGCGCTCACCACCCCTGCGGTAACCGTCGGCTCTGGATTGGAAAGGAGGTATGCGAAGGGATTCCCAATGGCCACCGCCCACTCGCCGATGAGAAGGCCCTGAGATGTCCCGAGGGGGGCCAAGGGAAGGTCGTTCTCTTCGACCTTCAAAACCGCCACGTCGGTCAGGCCATCGGTTCCCACCAACTGGGCCTCGAAGTCCCTCCCGTCCGGGAGGGTAACCCGGATTTCCTGGGCTCCCCGTATCACATGGTTGTTGGTGAGGATGTAGCCGCCCGCATGGAAGATGACCCCCGATCCGTACCCCGTGGACGGCCTCGATGCCGACGGACTCAGGAAGAACTCGTCCCAGAGGCTTCGGGCGCGGACACTCCGTTGCCGGAGGACATTTACGCTAACGACCGCTGGGGACACACGCTCCGCCGCCCGCACCAGAGCGGTGCTCCTGCTCTGGTCCAGCGACTGAATGGCTGCAGCCGGGATTGCACCTCGAACCAGGGGAGGGGAAGCAGGAAGGGGCGTATTGGCGCTGACCATTTCGGCAGAAACCTCAACTGTCTCATGGGCTCCAGCCTCACTCACCCCCTCCCCGGTCGGTGAGTCCGAGGCCGGTGCGTCCGAGCAAGCGTTGAGGATCATCGGCAGGGTGGCGCCCACGAAAAGAAAGGCAACCGTACGAAG
>JAUXEE010000309.1 GCA_030618065.1 Gemmatimonadota bacterium | reverse complement strand
GGAGGATTTCCTCACCGGCGCTCCCACCGGCCTTACCTTCCCACTGGATCTTTCCGGGAGAACGGTTTTTGTCACCCTCGAGCCGAGGGGGGAGTGGGACGTAGAGCCGGGATCTCCCTTTTTCTTGCGGATTCTCGAGGGGGAGGTCCCCGCTGAGGGGGCCCCCCAGACCCTCTATTCCATGTCCTCACGAACCGACCAGCTTCCGACGGGGACGGCGACGGTCCAGTAGCACTCACCCATACCTGTAGGCCAGAATGACGAAACGTCGATTGAAGGTCCCGCACACTCTCGTCCTTCTCTTCGGGATGGTAGGGCTTGCCCAGATTCTCACCTACCTGCTCCCGGCGGGAGCCTTCGACCGGGTCGAGAACGCGGCCGGACGCCTCCAGGTGGTACCCGGCAGCTTCCACCTGACACCAGACGCGGAAGCCCTCTCCCCGCTGGCCATTTTCACCGCCATTCCCAAGGGATTCAGCGCCGCTCACGAGATCATCTTCTTCGTGTTCATCATCGGGGGAGCCTTCGCGGTACTTCGGGCCTCGGGGGCCGTGGACGCAGCGATTGGAGCCCTCTTGAGACGGTTGGGGAACCGGCCCTTCTGGCTCATAGCCGGCGGGATTCTGATCTTTGCCCTGGGCTCCAGCACCATCGGGATGGCCGAGGAGTATCTCCCGTTCGTGCCCGTGTTGATCGTCCTGGCGCACGCCCTGGGGTATGACGCCATCGTCGCGGTGGGAATCATGACCGTTGGGTACGGGGTCGGGTATGGCGTAGCGGCCCTGAATCCCTTCACGGTAATGATCGCCCAGGATGTGGCCGGCCTCGATCCCGCATCCGGTCTTTGGTATCGCCTGGTCCTATTGGGCGTATTCCTCCCCATCGGGATCCACCACGTCTGGTCCTACGCGAAGAAGGTGGGGCGTGACCCGTCGTCGAGCTTGGTGGCGGACGTAAGCCCGGTCGAGGGCTCCGGGGACCCGGGCGCCGACCACCCCAGAATGACCTCCACGCACCGGTGGGTCCTGGGCGCCGTCATGGTGACCCTCCTGGTTCTCATCTATGGCCTGAGTCGGTGGCACTGGTACCTGGTGGAAATGGGAGCCCTTTTCGTGGCCCTGGCCATCGTTCTAGCCATCATCGCCCGTATGAGCCCGGACCGGACGGCGGTGGAGTTCGGGAAGGGTGCTGCGGAGCTCACCACTACCGCTCTGATGATCGGCGTTGCTCGAGGGATTCAGGTCGTCTTGGATGAGGGGGGAGTGGTGGACACCATCGTTCACGGGATCAGTCTTCCACTCCAAGAGCTTCCAGGAGCCCTCTCCGCCGTGGGCATGTTCTTCGTGCAGAGCCTGGCCAATTTCTTCATCCCCTCCGGGAGCGGCCAAGCCTATGTGACCATGCCTATCATGGCGCCCCTGGCCGACCTGGTGGGTGTGACCCGGCAGGTGGCTGTCCTGGCTTACCAGTTTGGCGACGGGTTTACCAACATCCTGGTCCCCACCAACGCCGTGCTCGTGGGGATCCTGGCCATGGCCGCCATCCCCTTCGACCGCTGGGTCAGGTTCATCCTGCCCTTCATGATCAAGGTCTGGGTGGTGGGCTCCATCGCCCTGGCCGTGGCGGTCCTCATCGGATACGCCTAGGAGCGCCCCCCGGGGATCATCGGGTGAGGCGCACCCCGGGGATCATCGCCTGAATCCGCTCCTTCGCAGGTCGCTATTGATGAAAAGGTCTAGACGGCCTCCCCCGGTGAAGGGGGGAGAGGGGATCCGATATCGATCCCCAACGCGGGTCTCCAATTCCACATTCAGAGGCCTGCCTGCAGGATACTCGAACTCGAAGAACTCCAATCCGTTGGCCGAGACATCTCCCAGAAGTTGGCGGCGCCCTGCGGGGTTGACGTAGACCGAAACTTCGTAGGTGTTTCGGCTCTCGACCCGAAGCAGAAACACGTCCATATTCGACCCTTCAACGAAAGGATTATCCGAGCCGGCGGTTGCGCACCCCCCCAAAACCAGGAAGATGAGGAGAAGAACCGGACGGAGGAGACGAGGGAGATTCCGTTTGGCGACTCTGGCGGATCCCGACATTTCAGTTCCCTTCTTGACTCATGTTGGGTTGAGAGGACTTGGAAGTGATGAACCGAATCTCTCCTGGCCCTACACGGAGGTCAAGGCTGCAGCCCCGCCTCTGGCGATCCACCTGTTTCCCCTTATCATCACCCCGGTTCGACGAAGTGGGTCTCGACAGACTCTATCGCCTCACGAGGGAAGTGCCCCATGAAATGTCTTCTTGCCCTGATCGCCGCCTTCGCCCTCCTTCTTCCCCTTCCTGCCAGCCCTCAACGGCCTGCCAGCCCCCAACAACTTGCCAGCCCCCAACAGGAAGAAGCATACGATTATTGGCAGTTCAACCGGGAGATCATACAAAGGGGCCAGCAGGCGATCTTGATGTGCAATGGGCTCTTTACATCCGACAGGACGCTGGAACAGGTCTTCGATCAGGAGCTGGCATTCCTCCGCAACCCGGTCGGGACGGCGGGAGGAGGCGATTACGTGGTGGACTGGGATCGCCAAGCGGTGGCGATTGGGGCACCGGGAAACACGCCAACCATGCGGGCCGCATTCCGAAAGGGGCTGGGCTGCGTCATCATGGCGCCGGACCAGGACTTCGAGGATATCGAGGGTCTGCCGATCCTGGAGACGCCTCCAGCACCGGGTGACCCCGCCGTCATCCCTTGGCCGGATGGGGACATGACGGGTGACGAGCCCCTCCCGGCATCGGTGGACCCAGCCGCATTGGCGGCTGCGTCCGACTGGGCCTTCGACCGGGAATCGCCCGAACAGGTCACGCTCAGCCTCCTCATCGTCCATAAAGGGCGGATCATCCATGAGCGTTACGCGCCCGGCGTGGATGTATCCACGAGAACTCGGACCTGGTCGACGGCGAAAAGCATCGCGGTGACCCTCTTCGGGATTTTAGCCGACGAAGGACAGCTGGCCTTGGACGAGCCTCTTGGATTCGACTGGCTTCCTCGGGCAGCCTCCCCGGACACCGACCCTCGTGCGGAGATCACCCTCCGGCACGTCCTGAACATGTCCAGCGGGCTGTACCCGGTAGACAATGGCGGGCTGGAGTATGCCACCGGGTCGGGACTGGCTTATTGGGCCGGAGCCAGCTCGGTGCGGG
>JAUXEE010000037.1 GCA_030618065.1 Gemmatimonadota bacterium | reverse complement strand
CTACCGGTGGTGATGGGGAGCGCGTTGAAGGCTCTGGATGACGGGGAGCCGGAGACGGAGAATACGAAGTGCATCGATGATCTGATGAATGCGATAGACACCTACATCCCGGAACCGAAGCGGGAAATCGACAAGCCGTTCCTGATGCCGGTGGAGGATGTCTTCAGCATCACGGGACGAGGGACGGTGGCGACGGGGCGGATCGAGCGTGGTGTGATCAACATGGGTGAGGAAGTGGAGGTCGTGGGGATGGACCGGGACCGGAAATCGGTGGTGACGGGGGTGGAGATGTTCCGCAAGATCCTGGATCAGGGTCGAGCCGGTGACAACGCGGGACTTCTGCTTCGGGGCGTAGGGAAGGACGAGATCGAGCGGGGTCAGGTGATCGCGAAGCCCGGGTCCATCAATCCGCACACGAAGTTCAAGGCGGAGGTGTACGTCCTGACGAAGGAAGAGGGAGGCCGCCACACGCCGTTCTTCGACGGGTACCGTCCGCAGTTCTACTTCCGTACGACGGACGTGACGGGAGCGGCGGCCCTGCCGGAGGGTGTGGAGATGGTGATGCCCGGGGACAACGTGCAGATGGAGGTGGAGCTGATTGGCCCCATCGCCATGGATCCGGAGCTACGGTTCGCCATCCGAGAGGGTGGGCGCACCGTGGGCGCCGGCGTCGTCACCGAGATTATCGAGTAAGGACGGGTCTCGAGGCGATAGCCCGAGACCAGCGCAAACCAGAGGAAACCGAATGGCTGGCAGGATTCGAATTCGACTCAAGGCTTTTGACCACTGGGTGGTGGATCAGACTGCGGCGGACATCGTTCGGACGGCTCAGAAAACAGGGGCGTCCGTTCGTGGGCCCATTCCGCTTCCCACCCGCCGCCAGCGATGGACCGTGCTCAAGTCTCCGCACATCGATAAGAAGAGTCGGGAGCAGTTCGAGCTTCGGACCCATAAGCGGCTCATCGACATTCTGGACAGTCGTCCCCAAACCATCGACGCCCTGACCAAGCTGGATCTTCCGGCGGGCGTGGATGTCGAAATCAAGGTGGACTGAGCTATGGCCGGGTTGATTGGAAGAAAGATCGGGATGACCCGTGTCTTTACCGAGGAAGGGGTGGTGATCCCCGTCACCGTGGTGGAAGCCGGCCCCTGTCCCATTGTCCAGGTGAAGACCCCGGAGACGGACGGATACGACGCCATCCAGTTGGGCTTTGGCTCCAAGAAGGCAAAACGGGCCAAGAAAGCCCGGCTGGGCCATGTGGCCAAGGCCGGTCTGGAAACGGCTCCTGCCATCCTTCGGGAGTTCGCGCCCGATGAGGGAGAGGCATACGAGTTGGGGCAGAAGCTGACGGTGGAGCTTTTCGAGACCGGAGATTCCGTGAAGGTCACCGGTACCACGAAAGGCAAGGGATTCCAGGGTGTGGTGAAACGGTGGGGTTTCGCTGGCCGTCCGGCGAGCCATGGGCATTCCATGTCTCGGACTCCCGGGTCCATGGGCCCCGGTACGGACCCGTCCAGGGTCATCAAAGGCAAGAAACTCCCCGGTCAAATGGGGAACGTCCGGAAGACCATCCGGAATATCGAGGTGGTCAAAGTGGATCCAGAACGAAACCTCCTTTTCCTGAAGGGTGGCGTTCCCGGGTCCCGCAACAGTTACGTTCTGATCACGAAGTGACGCATGTACAAGGCGACCTATTTTAAGACTGACGGCAAGAAGGGTAGGGCCCGGGCTCTACCGGACTGGCTCTTCGACGGCGTCGTGAACGAGGGAGTCCTTCACCAGGTGGTGAAGGCCCACTTGGCCAACCAACGCCAGGGCACGGCAGCGGCAAAAAACCGCTCCGCCGTCCGCGGGGGTGGGCGAAAACCCTTCAGGCAGAAGGGGACCGGCCGGGCTCGCCAGGGTACGATCCGGGCAGGCCAAATGAAGGGGGGCGGCGTGATCTTCCCGCCGATTCCACACGGCTGGAACCAGAAGGTGCCCAAGAAGGTGAAGGGCCTCGCCCGCCGCTCGGCATTCAACGCCCGGGCGGAAGAGGGTCGGGTGATCCTGGTGGATCCGCTGAAGCTCGAGGCTCCCAAGACAGCGATTCTCAGGGATTATCTGGGTACGATCGAAGCCAAGGGAAAGATCCTCATCCTGACCGAAGGCATGAAAGAGAATGTCTACCTTTCGGCCCGGAACCTCCCGGATGTCGAGGTTCGGTGCTTCGGTGAAGAATCCGTTTATGACATCATCTGGGCAACCACCGTCATAATGGAGCGAGGCGCCCTGGAGAACGCCGAGGCGCCTGCCGGCGCTGAGGAAAAGGAGGCCACCGATGCGTGAGGGAGTCGATGTCCTGGTGAGGCCGGTGGTCACGGAGAAAAGCACGGCGCAGATCGAGGATTCCAACATCTACACGTTCATCGTGAACAAGGATGCGAATAAGCACGAGATCTCTCGGGTCATAGAGAAGACCTGGGATGTCACGGTCCTGGACGTGCGGACAATGCGGTACCCGGGAAAGGCCAAGCGGTCGATTCTGGGGCGTATACATAAAAACTGGGCTCTCGGACGGAGGCCATCGTTCAAGAAAGCGGTGGTCCAGCTGGCCGAGGGCGATCACATCGAGTTCTACGAGGTCGGTTGAGGGTAACGCCATGCCTTTGAAGAAATTCAAGCCCGTAACTCCCGGATCCCGATTTCGGTCCGTGGCCTCCGGTGAGGAACTCACTCGGAGGGGCCCGGAGCGTTCCCTGACCGAATCCCTATCGGGGACCGGAGGGCGAAACCATCACGGCCATATCACCTCCCGGCGTCGGGGCGGAGGACACAAGCGCCGCTACCGTCTGGTGGACTTCAAGCGGAACAAGATAGGGGTCCCGGGCAAGGTGGCTGAGATCGAGTACGATCCGAACCGGTCCGCCAACATCGCCCTCATCTTCTACGCAGACGGGGAGAAGCGGTACATCCTTCACCCCCGTGGGCTGGAGGTCGGCGACGTCGTCGAGTCGGGGCCGGATGCGGACATCCGGTTGGGGAACTGCCTTCCCATGGAGAAGATCCCCCTGGGGACTCAGATCCACAATGTGGAGATGAAGCCTGGCAAGGGGGGGCAGATGGCCCGTTCTGCCGGAGCCGGGGTCCAGTTGGTGGCGAAGGAAGGGGATTTCGTAACCCTTCGGCTGCCGTCCACCGAGGTCCGGAGGATCCGGAAAGAGTGCGTGGCCACCATCGGCCAGGTCGGGAACATCGACCACAACCTCCAATCCATCGGTAAGGCTGGGGCCAACAGGTGGCGGGGAAAGCGACCCAAGGTCCGGGGAGTGGCCATGAATCCGGTGGATCACCCCCTGGGTGGAGGAGAAGGTCGGGCTTCCGGCGGTCGTCCCCCCGTGTCCCCCTGGGGGAAGCGGGAGGGGAAGAAGACCCGGAACAAGAAGAAGGAATCGAGCAAGTATATCGTCCGTGGACGGAAGCGGGGCAAGGCCACCAGGTCCTGATGAGAGTGGAACGATCCCCACTGTGCAGAGAGGTTAGAAGACATGCCGCGTAGCGTGAAGAAGGGGCCATTCATCGAGCTGAAGCTCATGAGTCGAGTGGAGGAGATGAATGCCCGGAACGAGAGGAAGGTCATCAAGACCTGGTCTCGCCGGTCCACCATCTCTCCGGATTTTGTAGGGCACACTGTCGCCGTCCACAACGGAAACAAGTTCATCCCCGTTTACATCACGGAGAACATGGTGGGCCACAAGCTCGGTGAGTTCGCTCCCACGAGGCTCTTCAGGGGTCACGGCGGGAAGCTGGCCGACAAACGGTCCAAGGCCAGGTAAATGGGATTCGGAGAGCCGACGATGGAAGCCAAGGCGATTGCGAAAAGCATCAGCATGAGCGCCAGAAAGGTCCGCCTCGTGGTGGATCAGATCAGGGGCCGCTCGGTGAACGAGGCGTATGCCATCCTCCAGTACTCGAAGAAGGTTGCGGCCGACCCGGTGTCCAAGACGCTCCGGTCCGCTGTGGCCAACGCTCAGTACAAGGCCCAGGAGGGTGGAGATGTTCTGGACGTGGATACTCTTCACGTCAGGGAGGCCTTCGTAGACGAGGGAGCCACCCTTCGCCGGTGGCGGGCAAGGGCCATGGGGCGGGCTTCGCCGATTCGGAAGCGGACCAGCCACATCACCGTGATCGTGGATACCAAGGAGTAACTCTGGATGGGACAGAAGACGCACCCACACGGATTCCGCCTGGGAATCGTCAAGGACTGGAAGTCTCGTTGGTATGCCGAGCGTGATTTCCCCCGCCTCCTCGAGGAGGACGAGACGATCCGAAAGTACCTTCACCGTCGGCTGAGCCATGCGGCCCTGTCGAAGGTGGAGATCGAGCGGAAGCCCTCGAAGATCGTAGTGGCCCTACATACGGCCCGACCCGGTGTCGTCATCGGGAAGCGGGGCGCTGAGGTGGACAAGCTCCGAGACGAGCTCTCGGTCCTCACCAAGTCCGAGGTCAGCGTGAACGTGGAGGAGATCAGGCGCCCTGAGATCGACGCCCGGCTGGTTGCCGAGAACGTCGCTCATCAGATCCGGCAGCGGATCTCCTTCAGGCGGGCCATGAAGCGAGCCGTCCAATCGGCCATGCGCACTGGGGCTGAAGGAATCAAGATCCAGTGTGCCGGACGCCTGGGCGGGGCGGAGATCGCCCGGACGGAGGGTTACAACGAAGGGCGTGTGCCCCTCCACACCCTCCGGGCCGACATCGATTACGCCTCTCTTCCGGCCATCACCACCTACGGCATCGTGGGTGTGAAGTGCTGGATTTACAAAGGCGAAGTGGTAGAGGACCGATCTGGCCGGACGTACTCGGCCGGCGGAGCCAAGTAATTCTAGAATCATTCAGCAGGGACCGATAGAAGATGCTAGCGCCCAAACGGGTCAAACACCGGAAGACGCAAAAGGGCAGAATGCGGGGCAATGCCACCCGAGGAAATAGGGTTTCATTCGGGGAATATGGCCTTCAAGCCCAGGAAAGGGCCTGGATCACGAACCGGCAGATCGAGGCGGCTCGTGTGGCCATGACCCGTCACATCAAGAGAGGTGGGAAGGTCTGGATCCGGATCTTCCCGGACAAGCCCATTACCCAGAAGCCTGCCGAGACTCGGATGGGGAAGGGGAAGGGAAACCCCGAGGGTTGGGTGGCCGTGGTCAAACCCGGCCGGATGATGTTCGAGCTCGAGGGTGTGCCCGAGGAAATGGCTCGTAGGGCCATGGAACTGGCCACTGCGAAGCTTCCCATCAAGACCCGCTTCGTGGTGCGCGAGCACCAGTTGGGCTAGGAGACTGAGATCGATGAAACCTCAGGACATTCGGGAGCTGACGGACGACGAGATCCAGGAGCGGATCGGAGAGCTGAAGGAGGAGCGGTTCCGCCTTCGGTTCCGGAGCGCCACCATGGAGCTGGAAAACCCCAAGCTTCTTACGGAAATTCGCCGGGATATCGCCCGGATGAAGACGGTTCTTCGCGAGCGCGAGCTTGCCCAGCAGAGTTAGTTGGTGGGAAATGGATGAGACCCAAGACAACATCCCGCAGGAGCGGACGGAGCGAAATCGCCGAAAGGCCCGGATTGGCGTCGTTGTCAGTGACAAAGCTGACAAGACGGTCACGGTCCAGGTGGAACGGCGTTTCGCCCATCCCCTGTACGGGAAGCAGGTTGCCAAGTCGAAGAAGTACCAGGCCCACGATGAGCACAACGAGTACAAAGTGGGTGACAAGGTACGCATGGTAGAAACCCGCCCCCTCTCCAAGATGAAGCGGTGGCGGGTTACCGAGTTGATCGAGCGGCCCGAGTAGCGCCGGACCGAGCCATCGGAGTTCAGAGCGATGATTCAACAGGAGTCAATCCTCAGGATTGCCGACAACACCGGTGCCAAGAAGGCCCTGGTGATTCGGGTTCTGGGTGGATCCGGCCGGCGGTATGCCCGGGTAGGGGACGTGGTCGTGGCCACCGTCAAGGATGCCATTCCCAACGCCCCGGTGAAAAAAGGTGAAGTGGTTCGGGCTGTGGTGGTCCGGACACGTAAGGAGATGCGGAGGAAGGACGGGACGTACATCCGGTTCGACGATAATGCCGCCGTCCTCATCAACCCCCAGGGAGAGCCCCGGGGGACCCGCATCTTTGGCCCTGTGGGCCGGGAGCTTCGGGAGAAGAAATACATGAGGATCGTCTCGTTGGCCCCGGAGGTGCTCTGATGGCCGGAAAGAAGACGAAGGTCCGGGCACGCCAGGTCAAATATAGAGTGATGAAGGGTGACCGGGTGAAGGTCATCCGTGGAAACTTCCGGGACGCGGAAGGTCCGGTCCTCCGGGTACTCCCGGGGAAGGATCGGGTGGTCGTGGAGGGCGTAAACATGCGGAAGCGGCATGAACGTCCCACCCAGGCCAACCCGGAAGGCGGAATCATCACCTTCGAGGCCCCCATCCACATCTCCAACGTCATGTTGGTGGACCCGGCCGGCGGTGAGGCTAGCCGGACCCGGCTCAGGGTGGAGGCCGATGGAACCAAGGAACGGATTTCCACCAAGAGTGGGAACCCGATTCCCAAGCCGTAACAGGAACGTCCCGACGATGGCAAAGAAGAAGAAAAGCACGGAAGCGGCGGACCAGCCCAATCCCGTGGTGGAAAGAAGGGAACCCCGGCTCCTTCGGCATTACCGGGACCACGTCCAATCGGCGTTGAAGGAGAGGTTCGGTTTTGAGAACCCACACCAGATCCCGAAAATCGAGAAGGTCGTGGTGAACGTGGGTGTGGGTGACGCGCCCAAGGACCAGAAGCTCCTGGACAGCGTCCTGGAGGAACTGACCCTTATCACAGGCCAGCGGCCCGTCATCAATCGAGCCAGGAAGTCCATCTCGAACTTCTCCCTCCGGGAGGGGATGATCGTGGGGGTGAGCGTCACTCTGCGGAAGCAGCGGATGTATGACTTCCTGGACCACCTGGTCACGGCCGCCATTCCCCGGGTACGGGACTTCCGGGGCCTGCCTACCCGGTCTTTTGACGGTCGGGGGAACTATACCATGGGGGTCAAAGAGCAGATCATCTTCCCGGAGATCAATTACGACCGGGTACAGAGGGTCCACGGAATGGATATCACCGTGGTGACCTCCACGAACAAAGATGACGAGGCCCATGCCCTCCTTCGGGAGATGGGCTTTCCCTTCAGAGGTGAGACGCCCGTCCAAATCGGAATGCCAGCGGCCTAGCCCCAACGCGAGTCGAGGAATAGATGGCGAGGAAAGCCCTCATTGAAAAATGCAAGCGCAAGCCGAAGTTCGGTGTCCGGGTTCGGAACCGATGCTCCCGGTGTGGCCGACCCCGTGGGTTCCTGAGGAAGTTCGGAATCTGCAGGATTTGCTTCCGGGAAATGTCTCTCCGCGGGGAGATTCCCGGCGTGCGGAAGTCCAGTTGGTAAAAGGATCGATACCGAAATGATGACGGACCCAATTGCGGACCTGCTCACCCGTCTCCGAAACGCCGGGACCGCCGGCCATCGGTGGGTGGACATGCCCGTCTCGAAACTGAAGGTCGAGGTCGCCCGCCTTTTGAAGGAGAACGCCTTCGTCTTCGACTTCAAGGTTCTGGACGACGGCGCCCACGGGCTGCTTCGCATCTATCTGAAGTATTCCGATGGCTCGCCGGTCATTCGGCACCTGGAGCGAGTCTCCAAGCCGGGTCGGCGACGCTACGTAGGTGTAAACGAGATTCCGCGGGTCCGAAACGGCCTGGGGATAGCCATTCTCTCCACCCCCAACGGGGTGCTGTCCGACAGGGTAGCTCGCCAACAAGGTGTGGGTGGGGAGCTCATGGCTCTGGTCTGGTAAACGGAAAGCAAGCAACGCCATGTCGCGGATTGGAAAGATGCCGGTGGAGGTCCCCAAGGGGGTGGATGTCGCCCTGAAGGGTCGGACCTTCTCCGCCAAGGGACCCAAGGGTGAACTCTCGTTGGAGATCCACCCGGAGATCGAGGTGAAGGTGGAAGGGGCTACGGTGAAAGTCCACCGGCCTTCGGATCAGCCTCGCCACAAGGCCCTCCACGGCCTCGTCCGCTCTCTAGTGGCCAATATGGTCATGGGCGTCGACGAGGGATTCTCCAAGACACTGGAGATCATAGGAGTGGGCTACAGAGCTGATCCCTCCGGAGATGGACTGAGGATTCTGGTGGGATACTCCCATCCCATCGATTATCCGGCGCCCGAGGGCGTTACCCTGGAATGCCCGAACCAGACCACCATCGTGGTTTCGGGAGCCGACAAACAGAAGGTAGGGCAGGCGGCCGCGGAGATTCGCTCATTCCGGCCACCGGAGCCCTATAAGGGCAAGGGTATCCGGTACCGGGGTGAGCAAGTTCGCCGGAAGGCCGGAAAGACGGCGGGGGCATAAGCCATGGCTAAGATGGGAAATCTCAAGAAGAGCAGGCGGGTCCAACGGGCAAGGCGCCACCGCCGGATTCGGAAGAAGATCCAGGGTACCGCCGAGCGACCCCGTCTGGTGGTTTTCAGGTCTCTCAAGAACATCGAAGGCCAACTGGTGGACGATGATTCCGCCAGAACCCTCGTCGGAGTCAGCACCCTGGCCGAGGAGCTGAGGGATTTCAAAAGCGAAGCCCGGATGCCCAAGGTCGAAAAGGCGTTCGAGGCTGGGAAGCTCTTGGCCGACAAGGCTAAAGCAGCTGGGGTCGAAGGGGTCGTTTTTGACCGGGGTGGCTATAAGTACCATGGCCGAGTGAAGGCCTTTGCCGAGGGCGCCCGGAAGGGCGGATTGGAGTTTTGATGGCCAGGGAGCGACAGAAGAAACAGACCCGGGGTCGGGAAACCGACATGGTGGAGAATGTCATCCACATCAACCGGGTTGCCAAGGTAGTGAAAGGTGGGCGCCGCTTCTCCTTCACTGCCCTGGTGGCCGTGGGCGATCAAGCGGGGAAAGTCGGGATCGGTCTAGCCAAGGCCAACGAGGTTGCCGAGGCTATCAGGAAAGCCTTCGAGCGGGCCAAGAAAGACACCTTCCAGGTACCCATCGAGAATGGGACCCTGCCCCACGATATCGTAGGCCGGTGGGGGGCGGGCCGCGTAGTACTCCGGCCGGCGTCTCCGGGGACCGGCGTCATTGCCGGTGGGCCGGTTCGTGCGGTTCTGGAGGCGGCAGGCGTTCGGGACGTGTTGACCAAGAGCCTGGGGACCAACAACCCCATCAATGTGGTCCGGGCCACTGTCGATGGCCTGGAACGTTTGGTCACAGCCGAGCAGGTAGCCTACGAGCGGGGTGTCTCCGTGGAATCTCTGGGGGTGCGCCGTGGCTAAGAAGAAGGCCGTTGAAGTGAAGAGGATCGCCATCAAACAGATCCGCAGTGGAATCGGTCGCCCCGCGAAACACAGGAGAACCCTGGAAGCGTTGGGTATCAAGCGCCATCAGCAGACGGTGATCCATAACGATACGCCCGCCATCCGTGGGATGATCAAACAGATCTCCCACATGGTTGAGGTCACGGAAGTCGCAGAATAAGGAAACCATCGAATGCCCGAGTTGCACGATTTGAGCCCCTCCCCAGGATCCCGTCGCAATAGGAAGCGAGTGGGTCGGGGTCGGGGTTCTGGTAAGGGAAAAAGAGCCGGTCGCGGTCAGGACGGGCAGGGATCTCGATCCGGCGGGGGTGTCCGAGCTGGATTCGAGGGGGGCCAGATGCCCCTCCAGCGCCGGATTCCCAAGAGAGGGTTCAAGAATATCCACCGGGTGGAGTACCAGGGGGTGAACGTCCGGGACTTGAGCCGCATCGGGCCCGGGGAGGTGACGCCTGAGGTCCTCAAGGAGTATGGCCTCATCGGGACCTTGAAGAAGAGGGTGAAGATCCTGGGGACCGGGGAAGTGGATGGCGCCTACCAGATTTCGGCCCATGCCTTCAGCGGCACCGCTCGGACCAAGATCGAGGGAGCCGGAGGCACGGTGACGATTCTGGGCAGGTCTGCCGCTGCAGGGCCTGCAACCCAGGCGGTGGTCGAGACGTTGACCGAAAGCGAAGAGGCGCCGGCCCCCGAGGGGGACGAGGCGTCGGAGGCTGAGGACGAGAAGGCCTGACCGGGGCAACCATGGCCAATCCCATTCCCAATCTCTGGCGAGTGCCGGAGCTCAAAGACAAGATCCTCTTCACCCTCCTCATGCTCCTCATATACCGGGTGGGGGCCCATATCACCGTCCCCGGCCTGGACGTGGGGGCCCTCAAGGAGCAGTTCGGACAGCTCCAGGATACCTTCCTGGGGATCTACGACATGTTCGTGGGGGGTGGGTTGTCACGGGCGACCATCTTCGCCCTGGGGATCATGCCCTACATTTCCGCCTCCATCATGTTCCAGCTCATGGCGGCGGTCTTCCCCACCATCGAGAAGCTTCAGAAGGAGGG
>JAUXEE010000205.1 GCA_030618065.1 Gemmatimonadota bacterium | reverse complement strand
TCCCGGAAAGCCACGAAAAGGTCCAGATCTCCGTCACCGTCATAGTCCAGCCACGACATCTGCCGCGTGTTTCCAATGAGATCCAAACCCAGCCCGGGAGCGACATCGACAAAGGCCGCGCCGTCCTCCTCATTCCGATAGAGGCGGTTGGGGTGACCATCCGCGAGCCGAAAACCCACCATGAGATCCAGATCGCCGTCTCCGTCAAAATCTCCCCAGGCCGCTGCCCGTGTTTCTTGAGGGTCATCCAACCCGAGAGCCGGTGCCACGTCCGCGAATACGCCGTCATCGTTCCGGTAGAGACGGTTCGGTTCCCCCCGGAACCCGACAAAGAGATCCAGATCCCCGTCGCTGTCGAAGTCCGCCCAGGCCACCGGCTGCGCACCCGGCGTGGAGAACAGGTCGGGTTGAACGGCCTCGAACATCGGGCCTAGCTCATCCGGGAAGATCCCAACGGCGCTCCCTCCCCTCTCCTCCCCGTCTCCACCACAACCCGGCACCAGCAGAAGCAGTATCGCCGGCAAAAGGACCGCCGGGGCTCGCGCCAGGCTCCGCGCCGGACCCCACATCCGAACCGCGTCACACATGAGCAGCCAGCGCCTCCACGGCCCGTTCCACCTCATCCAGTGTGTTGTAGATGTGTGGGGAAAGGCGAATCCCATCGAAGGCGCCGCCCCTACCGGTACATGCCAGGTGGTGGGTCTCGTAGACCTCCTGGAAGACCTCTCCATGAGACACCCCGGGGAGGGCAAAGACCAGAACCCCGGCACTCAGCTCTGGCGCCAGAGGCGTGTGAAACCGGACCCCGGATACAGCATCGGTCAATCTCTCCCTTATCGCCAATACCAAGCCCCGGACTCTCTCCTCGACGGCCACCGGGCCGATGGCCTCGTGAAAAGCCGCTGCCGTTGCCATGCTCACCACAGCCGCATCGTCTCGTTGCCCCATGTTCTCGAACTTTTGGGCACCGTTGGCCTCGGCTCCCTCCCACCCAACTCCCACATGGGTGGGCCAGAGGCGTTCCTGACTTTCCTCTCTCACGTACATGAGGCCCGCCTCCTTCGGCCCCATGAACCACTTGTGCGAGCTGCCCGTGAAGAAGTCGCACCCCATGTCGTGGAGGTCGAGATCCAAGGCCCCGAAGGTCTGCGCACCATCCACCAAGGTCAGAATGCCTCTCTCCCGGGCCACTCGGCACACTTCCATTGCTGGGATGCCCGCGCCGGAGGCGTTGGATACGTGGCTGAAGGCCAGGACCCGGGTCCGGTTGGTCAGGGCCGCCACGAAGGAATCCACCATCTGCCCGGCATCTTCGCAGCTATCGGGCGTCGACACCCGCCGAACCGTGAACCCCCAACGTCGAGCCCGGACGTCCCAGGAGACATTATTGGTGGGGTGGTTCTGATCCCAGAGGACGACCTCGTCCCCCGCTCCCAGATCCAACCCGTTCACCACCGAGTTATTCCCCTCGGACGTGTTCCGTGTAATGGCAATCTCGGACGGCGACGCCCCCACATATTCAGCCAGCGCCCTCCGGGCCTCTTCTTTCAGGGCACCGAACTTCCCCCGGTTCTGGAAGGAGGCATCTCGGTTCACATCCCGGGTATGGCGGAAGACGGTCTCCTGCACCGGATAGGGGGATGGGCAGAGGTTGGCGGCATTCATGAGGATCAGGCCGGGAGCAAGGGAGAACTGCTCTTTGACCCTATGCCAGTACGCTTCGTCTTCACCTCTTCCCTTACCGGCCGGAATGGTCTCGCCGGCACGAAGCCACGCAGGCGTTGCCAGGGTTACAGCAGCCCCTCCCAGAAGCTGGGAAAGGAACCGACGGCGATCCGGGCCTGGCATGAAACCTCCTCTGTTGGGGCAGGATGTCTTCGGGAAGATAGGCCGCCCCCGGGCCCTGGACCATCGGTCTTCGACCATCGGCCTTCTTGTCATCCGCCCCCTCTCCAACCACTTTCCGGGCCAGCGGTCACACGCCCCTGATCAGCGGAACGGCATCATGGATCCAGCACTCTTTTTTCATCGATTCCACTTCGGTTTCACCATCTCTTTCCACTACCTCTTTCCCCAGTTCACAATGGGGATAGCGCTCCTCATCGTCATCCTCAAAACCCAGGCACTGAGGACCGGAAACGATCGGTATGAAAAGTCCGCCCGTTTCTGGGCGAAGATCTTCGGCATCGCCTTCGCCATGGGGGTCGCCACCGGTATTCCCATGGAGTTCCAGTTTGGGACGAACTGGGCCCGCTTCTCCGAAGCCACCGGCGGCGTGATCGGGCAAACGCTGGCCATGGAAGGGGTATTCGCCTTTTTCCTGGAATCCACCTTTATCGGCCTCTTCCTCTTCGGTCACAAGAGGTTGAGCCCGAGGATGCACTGGTTCTCGGCCTTCGCTGTCTTCGCAGGATCCTGGATCTCAGGGTTCTTCATCGTGGCCACCAACGCCTTCATGCAACATCCGGTAGGCTACGAGATTCAAGCCAACGGAAACCTGGCCCTGAACAGTATTTGGTCCCTCCTCCTCAACCCCTGGCTGGTCTGGCAATACCTCCACACCATGATCGGTGCCGTCGTCACCGGCGCCTTCGTCATGGCCTCCGTCGGTGCATACTACCTCCTACTTGGCCGGAGAACCGATGCCACGGTGGAGGCTCGGGGCCACGCCGAATACGGCGCGATCTTTCTTCGCCTCGGGGTTCTCGTGGGCCTGCCAGCCTCCATCCTGGTGGCCTTTCCCACCGGTGACATGCAGGCCGTGAACGTGGCTGAGAACCAACCGGCAGCCTTCGCGTCCATGGAGGGGATCTTCGAGACAGAGGAGGGCGCCGGCCTTGTTCTCATCGGCCAGCCCGACATGGAGAACATGCGGCTGGACAATCCCATTGAGGTCCCCCGGGTCCTGAGCTTTCTCACCTACCGGCGGTTCAACGCAGAAGTGGTCGGCCTCAGAGACATCCCACGGGATGAGTGGCCCGACAACGTCCCCCTCCACTACTACGCCTACCACATCATGGTGGGCCTGGGAACCCTCTTCATCGCGGCGATGGCACTGGCCGGATGGCTCCTGTGGAAACGGAAGCTCTATGACTCCAGGGTTATGCTCTGGATTCTCATGTTGGCGGCCCCGTTCCCGTTCATCGCCAACAACATGGGCTGGATGACGGCCGAGTTGGGGCGGCAGCCCTGGCTGGTGTACGGGATTCTCCGGACCGAGGACGGCTATTCGGCCACGGTGTCTGCGGGGAACACCCTCTTCAGTCTCCTGGGATTCATGGGCCTCTATCTCCTCCTCGGCGTCCTCTTCCTCTTCTTGGTGGTCAGGGAAATCGGCCACGGACCCGGGGGTCACGCTGAGGTTCCTTCCGCTTCCAACGAGGAGAAGTAAGGATGGAGACCCTCTGGTTCTACCTCGTTGCTGTGATGATCGCCATGTATGTGGTCCTGGATGGCTTCGACCTTGGAGCCGGGACTCTCCATCTCTTCCTGGCACGAAACGATTCCGAGCGCCGTACGGTTCTCCAGAGCATCGGGCCGGTGTGGGACGGCAACGAGGTCTGGCTCATCGCTGCCGGTGGCGCTCTGGTCCTGGCCTTCCCGCGTCTCTTTGCCTCAGCCTTCAGTGGCTTCTACCTCCCACTCATGATGGTGCTATGGCTCCTCATCTTGAGGGCCATCTCCATCGAGTTCCGGAGCCACCTGGAAAGCCCCATCTGGCGACCCATTTGGGACGTCGTGTTTTCTCTTTCCAGTCTTCTCCTGGCGGTGATCCTCGGAGCCGCCCTGGGGAACGTCGTGAGAGGAGTTCCCCTGGGTGAGGACGGTTATTTCTTCGCTCCTCTCTGGACGTCCTTCCGGACCAGCGGCAGAGAGCTGGGGATCTTGGATTGGTACACCGTCACGGTGGGCGTTACGAGCCTCCTGGCCCTGACCTACCACGGCGCCATGTGGGTGATCCTGAAAACGGAAGGGGAGATCCGGGATCGTGCGAAAAGGGCCGCCGCCCTCACCTGGCCGCTCCTCCTTCTGTTCGTGGTTCTCGTCACGGCCATGACCTTCAACATCCAGCCTCAGGTGCCGGAGCGGATGAACGGCAATCCTCTTTCGTACGCCCTCCCTCTCGCAGCTTTGGCGGGAATCTTCGCCAGCCGGGGTTATACGGCCAAGGGTAGAGAGTTGCCGGCTTTCCTGGGCTCGGCCGTCTTCCTGGTAGGGATGCTGCTGAGCGTCGTTTTCGGACTGTATCCCATGGTTCTCCCGGCAGTCGGGGATCCCGGTGCGTCCCTCACCATCTACAACGCTTCAAGCCCAGCCTATTCGCTGCGGGTCGCCCTGTTCTGGTGGATTCCAGGGATGATCCTGGTGACCATCTATACGAGCTTCATCTATCGCCAGATAGCGGGGAAGGTGCGACTGGACGAAGAGGGGTACTGAGGGCGCCTCAGTAGACATGCTGGAAAAAAAATCGAAGATCGCCTGGAGGTTCTCCGGGCTCCGGAAGGGTGCCCCTCCATGGCCGGCATCGAAGATGTCCAACGTGACCCAGCTCGAACCCTTCACCTCTTCGATGCGGTCATACAGCCGATGGCCCTGGGCAACCGGAACGGTGCAGTCCCAGCTTCCGTGCTGGATAAGGAAGGGAGGGTCGTCAGTGGTCACGTAGGTGACGAGGCTGGCTTCGGCCGCC
>JAUXEE010000126.1 GCA_030618065.1 Gemmatimonadota bacterium | reverse complement strand
TGCTCCAGGCGGCCCGATCGGCCCGGTCGGCCCCTGCGGACCCGTCGCCCCCTGGGAGCCCGCAGGCCCTTGGGGTCCTTCCGGTCCCGTGGGGCCCTCGCACGCGGCCAACGCCACGACTGCCGCGACGGCTAGAACTGAGAGTCGCATTACATCCTCCGAAGATTGAGTGAAACTACTTTGCCTCAGCCGAGAACGACCTCGAGCCGGGACGGGTGATCGGGAACATTCCTTAGACGAACAGTGAAGGACGGTAAGAATTCTTGGAAATAATATTGTCCTATTGCTTTTTAGGCAAATGAAAGTTTCTTAATGAAATAAAGGAGGCTGTCATTCCTCTACCGGTACGAAGCGATAGATTACGGGATTCCGCTGACGGTCGGCGGTCGTCCACTCCTTGGGGGAGGTCTCCACATGTCGTCAACCAGAATGGCTCTTTCGGCCTTCGCCCTCCTCTCGTCGCTTCTTCTGACCACCCTCCTTCCCCAGGCCTCTATCCTCTCGGCTCAGGAGAAGGCCTACGAAATCGCTGACCTGAAAGCCCGTCTGGAACTGCACCCCGATGGCTCCTACCACATTCGGGAGGAAATCACCTACGACTTCCAGGTCGGTTCTTTCACCTTCGCCCTCCGGGACATCCCTCTTTCCAACAGCGACGGTGTGAGCACCGTTTCCGTTCAGAGTCCCGACGTGACCATCAGTGGGATCGAGCAAGAAGAAGAAGGCGACTCCTGGAGGGTCAGGTGGGAGTTCCCCCCAACGACGGGTCTCGCGACCTTCGTCCTGGAGTACGACATACGAGGGGCTCTTCGTGAGGTGGAGGAAACCAACGAGGTCTTGTGGATAGTGGTGGGAGAAGGGTGGGATGTGCCCTTCCGGCAGGTAGAGGCCGAGGTCGTACTCCCCTCGGGGCTATCGGTTCCTGCCTCGGCCCTCACCTTGGACCCACCTGAGATAGCGACGGTCGGCACCGAGGGGGCGGACGTAATCGCCCGATTCGTCCCAGGCCCGCTCCCGGCAGGACGAGGCTATCAGCTCCGGGTGACCTTCCCGAAGATCATGGAGGGCCGACTTGTGGGGTTTGCCCGGCCCGAGACCCGGGCCCTTCTCTCGGGCGCTCTGGCCTTTCTTCTCTTCCTGATCGCCGGGGGGATCAGCGCCCACCGTCGGGGTGGGATCCGGCTTCCACTTCGACGGCAAAACCATCCGGGCGTGGACATCCCCACGGCCGCGGTGCTGCTCCACCGAAGCTCTCCAGCCTGGGAGAGAGCTTTTCCAGCCACCCTTTTCGACATCGCGGACCGGGGCGCTATCTCTCTGGAACGGATCGATCAAAAGGGTCGAATCCTCACGAAACAGAAAGTGATCCTGCAACGGAACCTCGAGTTTGGAGAGCCTCTGACGAAGTTCGAGGAGAGCCTTCTGGCTGAGCTCGAGACCTTTGAGGACCTGGAGAAGTTCGCCTCCGACGGAAAGAAATTCCGCTCCGCGGCCATGGAGAGCGTTCGGGACGATTTGGTCGCGTCGGGGCATCTGGCGGATGATCGATCGGTGGCGAATCGGGCCCTTCTTCTCGCGATCCTCCTCTTTGTGTTGGCAGCCTCAGTTTTCGTGGCAGGGGGGTTCATGGGTTACCCTTGGCTCATGGCTTTGGCAGGAGCCGGGATCGGCGTAGCAGCCGGATTCGCCATGAACGGTGGAGTTCGGTTCCCCATCACCCGTCAGGGCGCCGAACAGTTGGCCGCTCTCAAGGGATATCTGGAGGGTCTTCGGGAAGAACTCAAGCAGAAGGTGAAGAGGTCCCCCATTGAAGCGGCGGAGTTCTTGTTCTCCGCCCTTCCCTGGCTCACTCTCGATCCGAAGTACCAAGGCGCGGAAGCGCAGAAGCTGGCCCGAGCTCTCAAAAAGGAAAGCGGGGAGCTTCGCACTCCGCCCTGGGCCCTGGACCGGACTCGTGAGTTCGAGAAGGCCGCAGCCAACAAATCCGCAGCTTACGTGGCCTTCCTCCCGGTCACGAACCTCACCGGGGCCACCTCCGGTGCAGTGGCTCCGTCCGCCGGCGGTGGCGGGGTCGGCGGCGCCTCGGGCGGAGGTGGTGCAGGGGGCGGTGGAGGGGGAGCGGGTTGACTCACATTGGGGTGTGTCATGGTGTGTACTGTGATGAACACTGAGCCTCTTCAGACTCTCCGCGGGTTGGTGGCCCTGGCCATGACGGCTGGCTCCTTCGTCTCCATGGGATGCGAGCCCGATCTACCTCAGATGGACCCGGAGGTCCACAGTGCGGAGATCCAAGCTTGGCAGGTCAGGCGAATTGAAGGACTCAAGGCCCCGACCGGCTGGCTTTCCGTGATAGGCCTGGACTGGCTGGAACCGGGAGAGAACAGCTTCGGCGCCGACTCCACCAATGCTGTCGTCTTCCCTGCCCTCCCCGGGGTTCCGAGCCGGGCTGGATCTTTCTTCCTGGGAGGCGGGACGGTCCGGATGGAGGTGGTGCCGGGTGTTCAGGTGACCCATGAGGGTGAGCCGGTAACGAGCTTGGTGTTGTCCTCTGGTGAAGGGGGGCGCCCGGCCACGGCCCACCTGGCATCTCTCCGTTGGCAGGTGATCCAGCGCCAGGACCTCATCGGGATTCGCCTCAGGGACACCGCAAATGCGGCCATCGAAGCGTTTGAAGGAATCGAGATGTTTCCGGTCAGCCTCGATTGGCGTATCCCTGCCCGATTCGACCGCTATGACCCACCCCGCATGATCGAAGTACCGAACGTACTCGGGCAATCCTCCCCGCAACCCTCCCCGGGGGCCGTGGTGTTTCGGGTGGGTGGCAAGAGATTCCGCCTCGATGTGACAGGAAATCCCGAGGGGCGATCATTCTCCGTCGTGTTCGGGGACGAGACCAACGGGCTGGAAAGCTACGGAGGGGGACGTTTCCTGACCGTGGAGGCGCCGGACGAGAACGGGCGCCTCTACATCGACTTCAACAGAGCCTACAACCCACCCTGCGTCTATACCGAATTCGCTACCTGTCCCCTGCCCCCGCCCCAGAACAAGCTCCCCGTCCGAATCGAGGCAGGTGAGATGGGAGGTCACGGATAGGGCTTGGCCCTCTCCGGCCAGTGTTTCTCGGGGTCAGATCCCGGCGGCGATAACCGAACGAATCATCTCTACCGATCTCCGTGCATCCCAGTCCCGGGGGCCCGAGACTTTCTCCACGATGATTCCCTCCCGGTCTATCACAAAGGACTCGGGCACCCCCGTCGTCTGGAAGGTCGTAGTGATCTGCCCAGCAGGGTCGTGGAGGATGGAGAAGGAAAGGCCCAACGAGTCGGCGAACGCCTGAAGCTTCCCATCTAAGGGA
The DNA here is from genome assembly GCA_030618065.1 of Gemmatimonadota bacterium. GTDB lineage: Bacteria > Gemmatimonadota > Gemmatimonadetes > Longimicrobiales > Gaopeijiaceae > JABDNZ01. Next base: position 3,102 of record JAUXEE010000126.1, on the reverse strand, counting down.
TTGGTCGGATCGTAGTCCGACGGCGTCCGGTCGATGCTCACAGCCAGAACCTCGAAGTCATCGCTGCCGACCTCCCTATAGAGCCGCTGCATGGAAGGCATTTCCGCCTTGCACGGAGTGCACCAGGTCGCCCAGATGTTCAGGAGCAGGACCTTGCCCCGGTAGTCGTCCAGTGACTTTGGAGTTCCCTGGAGATCGACGGTGGAGATTTGGGGAGCTGGACCGCCCACCTCTACCGGGTTCAGGGCGTCACGGGTGACCCAGGCCAAAAGAACCACCAGTCCCACCCCGAGTGCGGCGCCACCGAACGGAATCCAGCTCTTTCGTTTGTTCATCACGAATGCCTCTTGATGGTCATTATTTTCCCGGCCCAAGTATGAGCCTCTCCTGCCGGGTTAGAAAGGCTTTTTAGCTGGCACACGTAAACCTGGCGACCTCGACGGGACCTGGGCAAACTCAGCCCTACGGCTTAAGCTCTTCCCGGCTAAACCTTTTCAGAAGGATCTTGACAGGGCGGGGTGGCGTGGATGGTGAAAACCCATCAGAGTTGGGCGAGGGATCCCGGACGGCCCCAAAAACTTAGATCGGCGACCCAAAGCCAAATAGTGTTTGTGCACAGTTAATGGCAAGATAGACAAGCTGGTCCTGCGTGAAGGGCTGAGGCTGAGGATGGACGGCTTACGGCCCCTTCTGATCGGAGAGAACGTATGTCCCCTGGCCGAAACGATCCGTGTCCCTGCGGCTCCGGTCGAAAGTACAAGCATTGCTGTGGGAAGGGAGGTCGGGGGAAGCCCGGACCACCCCTCCCGAAAGAATTCCCCCCCGAAGTGCTGGAACGGGCGAGGGCGGTGGATATCTGGCAAGCAGACGTGGTGGCGGTCCCGGCCGTGATTTCCGGGGAGGACCGTTCCCGGACCGTGGCGGCCCTGGTTGTAGCGGAGGACGTCGCCCTGGAGGCCGATATGCGGCTGGAAAGGTCAGCCGAGCCGGAGGACGTGGCCAGGGCTCTCGAGGAGGCCCTTTCCAGAGCCGCTGCAGCGGTAGGGGTCTGGCCCGCGAGGGTCCTGGTCCGGCAGGAGGAGGTGGCCCGGGTTCTGGAGCCCCTCCTCCGGCAACGTGGATGTGGGGTCGGGACAGCTCCGGTCCTGGTGGACCTGGATGCCCTGGCCCGGGACCTCGCCGCTCACCTCTCGGGGCAGGATCGGTGGCCAGCGGTTTCCGCCCCCGACACGTGGGCGGCCTGGGGCTTGCCCCGATCCATCGTGGAGGACTTTTTCCAGGCGTATGCCGCCTACTACAGGGCGGCCCCCTGGCGTTGGATTGGCCACGTGCCCCCCATCCTGGCGGAATGGGACGACGGCACGAGACCCTGGGTCGCTTCGGTCATGGGAGCCGCCCTCGGGGAGTTCGGTCTGGCGGTCTATTCCCACCCTGACGACTTCGAAGACCTGCTGGAACCGGACGAAGATCACCTCCCCTTTCAGGCCCTTCAGGGCTGGGTAGTGCATCTCGGTTACCACCACCGTCGGGAGCTGCCCAGGGCCATGCTGAAGGAGGTTTCCCGGGCCGGGTGGGAAGTGGAAGCGGTGGCGGCCTATCCCTACATATTGCCGATCCTGACTCCCGGCGGAGGTCTCCAGAAGGAGCTGGTGCGGCGCCTGGCCCAGCTTCTCGACGGTGTGGCCAGCCTCGTGGGGAAGTACGGTGAGCGTCTCGGCTCCCCGGAGGGTGGGGTGTTCACCTCGACGAAGGGGGAGCTGACCCTTCACTACGCGGTGGCCCCGGAGGTGGATCCGGTCCGGGACGGTATGCCCCCGGGCCTTCAGGAGATCATGGATGAAGCCCGCAAGGTGGGGTTGGAGACTCAGGAAGAGATCGAGGCCCACCTGGCCCACAGCATGGAGGAATACAATACCGCGCCGCAGGAGGAGCTGGGAGGCATCAGTCCTGAGAAGGCCAGGACCCTCCTGGAAGGGGGCGTCCGGGGTGAAGGCCCTCTCCGGTTCGCCGAAGACCTATCCCTCGATGAGGTTGAGGGTTCGGCGTTCCTGGCCAACGCCAGGACCTTCCTGAACGCTCTGCTGGTGACGGGCGGAACCCTGGCCACCGCCGCCGGCAATCTCAAACGAGCCTTCGTGGCGGAGATGCTCGAGAGCATGCGTCTCCGGGATGGATACCTCGAGAGTCTTCACCGAGTGAATCGGGTGGTGAACGAGGAAGACGCGTGGCCCCTCCATATCCTCCGGGTGAACATGGAAGTGGCCGGACTGATCCGGCGCCGGAAGGGGAGGTTTCACCCGACGAAAAAGGGCCGGGAGATGGCGAAACCCGAGGCCGCCGGGAGGCTCTTCGTCCACCTTTTCCGAACCCATTTCGGGAAGTTCAATCTGGAATACGGACGGTTGTCAGTGGATCGACCCAGCCTTCAACCTGCCGTGCCTCTCCTCCTCTGGCAGCTAGGAGTCCGCGCTCGGGATTGGATCACCGTGGGAGATCTGGCTCGCCAGATCCTTCCAGGAAGACCGGAAGATCACCCTGGCGACGCCGCCACCCTCTTTCCGGATGGCGCAGCGCTCCTCCAGGGGACGGTTCTGACCCCCCTGGAACTCTTCGGGCTCCTGGAGGAGCGGGTTCCAGGGGAGGTCCGTTCGTGGCGGCGGGGGTCGGAGGACACCCAGATCAGGGCGACCCCACTGTTCGAGGGTTTTCTACACTTCGATTGGGATTGACCTGGGATCCCCTCACCCGACCTTCAAGTGACCGGCATCCTCGCGGGGGCTACGATGTCGCAGGTTCGCGATGACGGCTGTGGGTGGCGAAAACCTCGTCCGCCGCGAGACTACTGGCCTTTTCACGGTCCAGTGAGAGCAGGCGCCGATGTGGGATTGGGCACGTATCATGGGGTGGAGCGTTGTCTCAGCGCTGAAGAGTCGATGGGATCTCGCGATTGAGAACGTCGCGCTCCGCCACCGTCGTGAGGTGGCATAGCAGAGGCTTCCGTACCTATTGGCGCTGGAAGAGCCGGGCCAAACCACCCTCCCCGACCTGGCGGACGTTCCTGGACAACCACCTGCCGGACATCGTTGCCATGGACTTCTTCGT
>JAUXEE010000311.1 GCA_030618065.1 Gemmatimonadota bacterium | reverse complement strand
TCGAAGAAGAACCCTCCGAGGGTCTGCCAAGCCCCAGCCCCGATGAGATATCCTCCGATTCCGCCCACGACCGAAGCGGCTGTGGCGATGGCGGCGAATCGTAGCGATCGTTTGATGGATCCCAGGCAAAGAGCCATGAGGAGGGGATCCGGCGGGATGGGAAAAAAGGACGCCTCGGCCGCGGAAAGGACCGCCAGGGCCGAGGGTCCCGAGGGAGTCTCGGCCCAGTGGAGTACCCAGTCGTATAAGCGCCGCACCCAACCGATGCGCTTCCCGCCTCCCGCTTCTCCTCCACTCCCGCTTCCCTGCTCTTCCTTCGTCATTCAACGCCTCCCGAAAGCTCTTCCTTCCATGCGAACCGACCAAGAAGCGGCACGAAAGTGCAGTCGGCATGAACCGGCTCCTCCGTCGTGGAGCCACCCTCCTTACGGACCAGGACCAGCTCCTGGGCGTCTTTGCTCCCTATGGGAATCAGCAGGCGTCCCGGGTCGGCGAGCTGATCCAGGAAGGCCTTGGGAATGGACGGAGACGCGGCGGAGACCACGATCACCTCGTAAGGGGCGTATTTTCGCCAGCCGATGGTCCCATCCCCCACCAGTAGGGCCACGTTGAGGAAACCCAGCTCGTCCAGGGCCTTCCGGGCCCGGGAGGAGAGCTCCCGGATGCGCTCCACCGAATACACCCGTTCCACCATGGTTGCCAGCAGCGCCGTGAGAAACCCAGAACCCGTCCCTATCTCCAACACCCTTTCGGTTTCCTGGGGCCTCAGGATGGACAGGTAAAGGGCTTGGAGGGAGGGCTGGGATGCCGTCTGGTGGTATCCAATCGGGATCGGGGCGTCCTCGTAGGCGCGGTTCCAAACCCCTTCGGGCAGGAAAAGGTGGCGAGGGACCTGATCGAAGAGCTGGAGGATCTCCAGATCATCGATTCCCCGGCCTCGGATATCCTCGATGAGGCGTCGCCGGTATCCGGTGAACCGGTGGTCCCCTAGAGAGCCAGATTCCACCGGCGGGTCCTCATTCAGGCTCCTCATCCGACTCAACCCCGTCCTCGTCCGTCTTTTCGGGTCCGGTGATGTCTTCCAGTGGCTCAGATGGCGTGAGGACCTTGGCTAACTGCTCCAACTCCACCTTCATGGAGGCCAGAAACTCCGGGCCAAGGACTTCGTGCTTGCCGCCTTCAAGCCCCCCTTCCTTCCGCATGTCCAGAAGCTTCTGGTTGGCCCCTTCGATAGTGTATTTCTGGGCGTACAAGAGGTTTTTGACCAGGAGGACCAACTCGATGTCCTTTGGCCGGAAAACCCGGTTCCCGGCCCGGTTCTTCGTGAGGCGGAGAACGTCGAACTGAGTTTCCCAGTAGCGGAGAACATGGGGTTTCAGGCCTGTCAGGTCGCAAACTTCCCCAATGGAGTAGTAGGCCTTCTTGACAATGGACTCTCTCACTTCCGTCCCCTTTTCTTCATCGCTCAGGACCAGACTTCTGGCTTCGGCCCCCGAAGCATGAGGTTCCGAACGGCTTCTTTCGCGTCTCTTCCCTCCCAAAGGAGGGCATGGACCTCTTCACTTATGGGCATTTCCACACCGAACTTCCGGGCCAGCTCACGAACGGCTTGGACCGTCCGGACCCCTTCCGCCACGCTCTTCATACCCCCGAGAATCTCTTTCAGGGACTCCCCCTGGCCAATCCGGTACCCCACGGTCCGGTTCCGGCTCAACGATCCGGTACAGGTCAGCACCAAATCCCCCATGCCGGCCAGCCCGGAGAAGGTGGCTGGGTCCGCTCCCATGGTTACCCCGAGGCGGGTGATCTCGGCCAATCCCCGGGTAATGAGGGCTGCCAGGGTATTGTGACCGAACCCCATCCCGGAAATGACCCCGGCCGCCAGGGCGATGACGTTCTTCAGGGCCCCACCCAGCTCGACACCCAGGACATCCGGGTTGGTGTAGACCCTGAAGTGCTCGGTCTGGAAGATCTCTTGAGCGGTGAGGGCGGCATCCGCAGAACGGCTGGCGACCACCACGGCGGTGGGAGCCTCGCTGGACACTTCGGTGGCAAAGCTGGGGCCCGAGAGGAAGGTGAGGAGATGGGCCTGTTCCTGCGTCAATAGCCCGGAAAGGACCTCATCCATCCTCCGGCCCGTGGACACCTCGATTCCCTTGGAGGCGCTGATCACCTGGGTTCCAGGTGCCAGCTCTCCGGCTATGTCCTGGAAAACCAGGGATACGAATTGGGAGGGGACTACGGATACCAGGATCTCCTTCCCGCCCACGACTTCCGACAGCTTCGAGCTGGCTTCCAAGGTCTCGGGAAGGGCCACCCCTGGGAGGAAGGTCTTGTTCTCCCGGTGATCCAGGATCTCCTTTACCACCTCGGGCTCCCGGGCCCAGATCGAGACCTGGTGGCCCCTCTTGGCCAGGAGCCGGGCGAGGGCTGTACCCCAGCTTCCTGCGCCGATGACGCCGACGGACCGAGGTCGAGTGGTCATGAAGCGCTCCCCTCCTTCTCCTTCTCCTTCTTAGTCTCCTTCTTCCTCTCCTTCTTCCTCTTTCCGAACCGGCTTTCCTCACCCTTCAGAAGTCGTCGAATGTTGGACCGGTGAGCCCAGAACACGAAAACGGCGAGGCCGGCGGTGAACGCGATGAGGGCATTTCCGCCCTTGTGGGGGACAAAAAAGAGGGCCACGGCAAGGGCGACGGCTGCGGCCAGGGAGCCCGCCGACACGATCCGCGTGGAGAACGTGACGCCAATCCAGACCACCAGAGCCGAGAGAACCGCCCAGGGCGACAGGGCCAGGAAGGCGCCGGCGCTTGTGGCGATTCCCTTCCCTCCCTTGAATCGGACCCAAAAAGAGAAGACGTGGCCAAGGATGGCTGCAGCAGCGTAGGCCAGCGTCCATTCCCAGAGCATGGAGTGGTCCCTTTGGGGGAAAAGCCATACCGGGAACCACCCCTTGAGCACGTCCACCATTGCCACAGGGACCGCTGCTTTCCATCCCAGAAGCCGGAAGGTGTTGGTGGCTCCCAGGTTTCCGCTTCCCATGGTGCGAAGGTCCACCCCGAAGAAGACGCGGCCAACCCAGTAACTGGTGGGCGTCGCGCCGATGACGTAGGCCAGAAGAAGAAGGAAGACGGCAGTCACGTCGAGCACTCGGTTCGGGGATGATGATTCATTGACCCTCGCTC
>JAUXEE010000011.1 GCA_030618065.1 Gemmatimonadota bacterium | reverse complement strand
GTACATGGCCACCCCCGCGTACTCCCCCCGCTTGTTCAGGATGAAGAACCTGATGTCGAAGTTCGGCTCTCCCCGGGTGTTCAGCCGCCGTTCCTCCACCGTGTTGGCTCTGATACGGCGCAGGGCCTCCATCCCGGCGTCCTTCGGATGCAATCCCTGCCTCATGAACTCCACGATCAGGAAAGAGGTGAGGTTGTAGAGGTTCGCCTCTCCTCGCCCTGTTGATCCGGCGGCACCCACTCCTCCATCCACATACAACCCGGCACCCAGGATGGGAGAGTCTCCTACCCGCCCCGGGATCTTCCAGGCGAGGCCGCTGGTGGTCGTGACCCCACAGATCTCCCCCTGGGCGTTGATGCCGCTGCAATTCGTCGTACCCCAAAGGGAGTCGGCGCTGATGAGCCCTTCCCTGACCATCTCTTGCCCTATCTCATATCCCACACGGCTCCGCCGGATGGGGTCCAGGAAGTGACCGGGATCGACTCGCCGCTTCCACTCCAGCCAGCGGGCTCGGGATCGGGGAGTGTTCAGATCGTCTTCGATGGTGAATCCCAGCTGCCGGGCGAAGGCCTGAGCCCCCTTCCCTACGAGGAGATGGTGGTCGGTGTTTTCCATCACGGCCTTGGCCACCAAGGAGGGGGTCCGAACCCCCTCCAGAGCCGCTACCCCCCCGGCCTGCTTCTTGGGCCCATGCATGCAGCAGGAATCCAACTGGACCACCCCGTCTGCGTTGGGAAGACCTCCGAATCCTATACCCGCCTCTTCCGGATCCAACTCCGGGATATTCACGCCGGCCACAAGGGCATCCAGCACGTCTTCCCCCCCGGTGATTCCCCGGAAAGCCCTTTCCACCGAGTTCTCAGGCCCTCCGTTCGTGTACCGATAGCCGCTGATGTCCGAGATCACCAAAGGAGTTACCCGCCCGGAGATGTGGACCGCCGGCGCTGCCAGAGCAGAGCTCGACGCTGCGGCCACCGCCCCCATGGCCGCCGAAGTGGCCATGAATTCCCTACGCGTCAGCTTCCTTTTGCCACTCATGTGAAAGACCCCCTTTTCAATCTCATGAAGCCCAGTCCGGCTATACCACCACGTCCAGCCAACCCTCCGTGTCCGGCACCTCCCCTCGGACGATCCCCATGAATCGCCTCTGAATGGCCAGGGTCACGGGCCCCGCCTTCCCCTCCCCTATGGAGATCTTGTCCACGCTCCGGATGGGTGTGACCTCCGAGGCCGTCCCGGTGAAAAACAACTCGTCGGCGGTATAGAGAGCCTCCCGAGCCACGAGGCCTTCCCGTACCTCGATCCCCAGATCTTCGGCGATACGGATGACGCTGTGCCGGGTGATTCCCGTCAGGTTCGTACCGTCCAGAGAGGGAGTGAGGATGGATTTATCCCGGACCAGGAAGACATTCTGGCCACTCCCTTCCGAGACGAGGCCCGTCGGTCCAAGAGCAATGGCTTCCACGTATCCGTTGGCCAGGGCCTCCATCTTCATGAGTTGGGCGGCGTTGTAATGGCCTGCCGCCTTGGATTGAACGGGAAAGGTGTTGGGGTGGGCTCGGGTCCAACTGGAAACACAGACGTCCACTCCCTTCTCCAGGGCCCCCTCACCCAAGTAGGTCCCCCATGGCCAGGCACAGATGTAGCTCTCCACCGGACTCGCCGAGGGATCCAATCCTGCCGAACCGTACCCGCGAATCACCATGGGACGGATGTAGCAATCCCGAAGTCCGTTCTTCCTTACCACCTCCCGGCATGCCTCCTCCAATTCCTCAGCGCTCTGCTCAGGAGCCATGCGGTAGATTTTGCAGGAGTCGAAAAGCCGCCGGATGTGGGGAGCCAAGCGAAAGATCGCTGGCCCGGCTTCCGTTTCATAACACCGTATCCCCTCGAACACGGAGGAACCGAACTGAACCGCCAGGCTCAGAATATGGGTCTTGGCATCCCCCCAGGGGATGAACTCCCCATCTTTCCAAATCCAATCGGCTCCCGTGAGTCCGGTCGACATCAGGCTCTCCTTTCTGTGGAGGTTTCTACAAGAGTGATTTGATCCAGCCCCCATCCACCGCTATGGACTGAGCCGTGATATAGCTGGCCTGCTCCGAGGCGAGAAAGGCCACGAGGGAGGCCAACTCTCTGGGCTCACCGACCCGCCCCATGGGGATCTCCTCGTGCCAGGCGGCCCAGATCTCCTCCGGCTCCACTCCCTTGATCGCCCCACGCTTCTCGGCGAGCTCCGTCAGGCGCCCCGTTCGGGTGAAGCCCGGCATGACATTATTCACGGTGATTCCGTCTGTTGCGGTCTCCGTAGCCAGGGTCCGGGCAAAGCCCGTGACCGCAGCCCGCACCGCGTTCGACAGAATCAGATTGTCCGAAGGCTGCTTCACGGCAATGGAGGTGACATTGATGATCCGTCCCCAGCCTCTCTCACGCATCCCGGGCAAGACCTCCCGGACAAGGTTGAGGACGCTGAACAGGTTCTGTCGGACGGCCTCCTCCCAATCTTCGGGAGTGTGAGCCTCGAAGGGGCCCGCCGGTGGCCCGCCCGTATTTGTCACCAGGACGTCCACACGACCGAAAACGTCGAAAGCTGTGGCCACCACCTCCCTCACCCCCTCCGGTTCCGTCAAATCCACAGGCACCGCGACGATCCGGACCCCATATTTCTCCAGCTCCCGGCCGGCATCCTCCAGGGGACCCTCCCTGCGAGCACACATCACCAGCTCCATGCCTTCGGCCGCCAGGGCCTCGGCCACAGCCCGGCCAATCCCCGCACTGGATGCCGCTACCAGGGCCACCTTACCCTTCAATCCCAAATCCATGATCGGCTCCTTCGAAGGCCAATGATCATCTTCGAAAATAGTCGTCCGTCCCGTCCAACCAGTCCTGGCGGGGAGGGCTGAAAACGTCTACGTCCACGCAGTCCTCGAGTGCCTCCGCCTGATGGGGCACGTTGGGTGGGATATGGAGAACCTCTCCAGCGTGGAGGATCATTTCCTTCCTCTCTTCCCCGATCCAGAACTTGAGGGTTCCCTCCAACAGAAAGGTAATCTGCTCATTCTCATGGGAGTGCATGGGGACCGATGCCCCCTTTTTCAGGTAAATCTGGGCCAACATGGCCCGTTCCCCGGAAATCACCCTCCGATCAATGACATCCGTGACCTTTTCTTTTTCCATTTTGTCCCAACGGAATTGCCGCACGCCCTTTTGCTCAGCCATATCGCCCCCTGACCGGTTTGAACGGGAAGACAGGAAAGAAGCTGAATAACGGCTGGTTTCCCTGACCGGGCAAGCCCCCTTGGGGCAACCGATCCCCACATGAGCAAATCCTCCCTGGGCAAGAAAGGTACGGGAGTTGCGGTAAGGAGCATGGGAGCGGGCCCGAAGCTTCCATTATGGAGTTTTTCATTGGGGGAGAAACCCGTGTCAGGTCAGGCAGAATCCACGGATCGAGCTCTCGAACTGGTCCTGGACCGGTTGGGCTGGATTCGGGATTACGGGATCTGGCCCCATGGCCCCCGAGACCTCTGGACCGACGCTCTGGGTGTCATCTGCCTGGTATCGATCCACCATGAGCTGAAGGAAGACTGGATTCTGGCGGAAGCCGAATGGGTGGCCCAGGAAGTCGACCGTGTCCTGGGCCGGAGGAGGGGAATCCGAACGGCCGAGAGAGTCGACGGACAGGGTCAGACCTTCCGCTCCCAGGCCCTTTGGATCTTCGCTCTCCACCGCTTGGGCGATCTCCTTCCTCAGTACCGCCACCGGGCCTTAGCCCTGGTCCGGGAAATCCACGCACCCTTTGTTCGCCCTGGGGCCGGAATCATCCCCAGGATGGAGGAGGATCTCTCCCGCCCCTTTGCCGGTTCGGGACCGGGCCTCCTGGAGGTCTTCATGGGCCTGGCCGTGTATCGGCAGGTAGGAGAGGAGGCCCTCCGGCCGGAAATCGAGGAGCTGGAGGGGATGGTCATGAAGAGCTATCAATCTCTGGCTCCGGACCACGGTGTGGACCTGGGCCTACTCCTTTGGATCACTCACTTCTCCCCGGAGGAACCCTGGGCCCTTGCCCTTCGGGAGCGGGCTCTGGCCGCCCTCGACGCCCGTTGGGTGGATCCACCCGGGTACTTCCGCAGAAACCTCCCGGAGCCTTGGGATGGCCCCGTCCGGTCCAACCGGTTGGCACTTTCGAACTTAAGCGCCTCCATCGGCTTGCAGGCCCAGAGCGTATGGTCCCATCGGGTGGAACGGCTTCATCGGTACTTCCTCGACGAATACCGCTGGGAAGTCGACATGGACGATGCCCTGGCCCCGATCCTCACCTGTATCTCTCTCCGGCCCGGTCTCTTTCTCTCCTCATCCTCCAGATGACCAGCCCGTAGACACCCAGATTCAGGACGCCCACCACAATCCCCAACCCTACCTGCTGCTCCCTGGTCAAGCCCGAAGGGTAGAGGACGGGGAGGAGATAGTGTTCCACGAAGCCTCCCCGGTACCCGGCCTGCCCACCCAGAATCCGGAGGCGTACTTCCAGAGGAGTCAGGGGGCACACCCACCCCGATAGCTCGATGAACACACCCCAGATAGCTACCGGAAGGTGCAGAAAGGCGAGGCGGCGACGCCAAAGGACGAGGACCCCTCCCAGCACGACGAAGAGGGCAAACGCCAGGTGCAGGGCGACAAGGAGGTCGGCCAGAAATCGGTATGCCATAGAACTCACCACTCCCTCCTGGAATATCTCACCGACCCCAGTCACTGGACCAGAGGACCCTCAGCCGAGGGCACCCGCTTGTGGGATCGACCCTCTTATGGGACATTGTGTCGGTTGGCTTCCAATCCTCCCGGGAAGACTACCGAAGACTGGGTCTTCCCGGTACACCCTGCCCAGACTGAATGACAATGAATCGAATAAAGGGAAAGCTCGTTCTCATCACCGGCGCGTCCTCCGGAATCGGCGAAGCGTCTGCTCGGGCCTTCGCATCCTTCGGCGCAAAGCTGATCCTCTGTGCCCGACGGGAAGAGCGCCTGGCGACCCTCGAAGCTGAGTTGGAGGGAAAACATGATGTCGGCGTCCGAACCAAGGTTCTGGACGTCAGGGACCGGAAGGCGGTGGAAGCCTTTGCTGCAGAGCTGGAGGCACAGGACGCCATTCCCGATATCCTGGTGAACAATGCCGGGAAAGCCCTGGGCTTCCACCTTCTCCATGAAGGGCTGGTGGAGGACTGGGAGGAGATGATCGACACCAACGTGAAGGGCCTCCTGTATATGAGCCGATTCATCCTCCCCGCCATGGTCAGACGGAACTCCGGCCACGTGGTCAACATCGGTAGCATTGCCGGACATCAGGTCTATCAGAAGGGGGCGGCGTACAACGCCTCCAAATTCGCCGTCAAGGCCTTGAATGAGGGAATGGCCTTGGATCTCCTGGGCACTCGAATCAAGGTCACCAGCATCGACCCCGGTCTCGTGGAGACTGAGTTCTCCCAAGTTCGCTTCCACGGAGACAGGGAGATGGCCGAAAGGGTGTACGAAGGGTATCAACCCCTGACCGGCGAAGATATCGCGGACATCATCACCTACGTGGTGAACACCCCGGAACACGTGAACATCCTGGATCTCATCGTTCTGCCAACGGCCCAGCGGAGCGCCCATATGGTGCATAAGGAGCTGACGCAGGAATGACACTTTCGGACCGGGGTCCTCAGGCCCGACGTCCCATGTCGGGCACCGGGGAACGCGAGTCCCAGGGGCCTGTCCGTTGACAGAGCGTCAGCCCTCCCCCTACCTCGTCGTATTTTCCCTTTGGCTGTTGGTGTTTTCGGCCAGCAGTCAGATCATGATCATCTCCCCCATCCTTCCTCAGCTCGGTGAGGAGTTGAGCATCGCCGACACCCTCCTGGGGACCCTCATCACGGCCTACTCCCTCATGGTGGGCCTGTTCGCCATCATTTCCGGTCCGATCTCGGACCGTATTGGCCGGCGGAGGATTCTCCTCATGGGCACGGCGATGATGACGGTGTCCCTGGCCTGTCATTTCTTCGTAACCGACTACTTTTCCTTCCTGGCGGTCCGGGTTTTTTCCGGAGTGGCAGGAGGTATCCTCAGCGGGGCTGCCGTATCCTATGTTGGGGACTATTTCCCCTACAACCGCCGGGGATGGGCCCTGGGATGGGTGATGAGCGGATCAGCTTTCGGCCAGATCTTCGGGATTCCCCTGGGGGTAGTGTTGGCGGGACACTTCGGATTCAAGGCCCCGTTTTACCTTTTCTCCGTTACGATGGCCGCCACCTTTCTTCTCCTTTGGCTTCGCCTTCCCCAGCCCCCGATTCGGAAACGGGAAGACCAGCTCACCGTCCGGGGTGCCGTTGCGGACTACCTGGCCATGCTGCGCCGAAAGGAGATAGCGGCAGCGGCGGTGGCCTTCTTCCTCATGTTCCTGGGCGTGTCCATCTTCATCGTGTATTTCCCGACCTGGTTGGAGCGGAGCAAAGGATTCTCTCCGAACCAGATTGCGAGCCTTTTCCTGGTCGGTGGTATCGCCAACGTTCTCACGGGACCCCAGGCCGGTCGAATCTCGGACAAGATCGGGAGGAAGGTCATGGTCATCCTCTCCTGCGTGGGTCTCAGCCTGGTCATGCTGGGAACCACTGTCCTCATCAGGAGCCCCTGGGTTGCCTACCCCTTCTTCTTCCTCGTCATGGCCCTGGTGGCCATGCGGATCAGCCCATTCTCGGCCCTCCTGACGGAATTGGTCCCGGACCACAGCCGGGGCTCCCTGATGAGCCTCACCGTGGCGCTGGGACAGGTGGGCTTCGGACTGGGAGGTGCCTTGGCCGGGCCGCTTTATGCCGACCTGGGATATGCAAGCAACACGGTTATCGGAGCCATCTCGGTTCTGGGAATGGGCCTCATGGTCTGGTTCCTGGTCCCGGAGCCCAAGAGGAAAGAGGCACATCCGGCCTAGGAGACCGAAGGGAAAGGCGTGCCAGCTTTTCCCGGAGAGGTTACCATAGTGATGAGAGCAGGTATGTCTGGCCCCCAAAAAACCCGGCGACATGTCTGAAGGCGTAGAGAAAAAGGCCCAGGTCCTCCTGGTGGAGGACAATCTCACGGACGCTACCCTCATCCGCACCGTCCTGGAGAAGGACGGAGATATTCGTGTGACGCTGGCCCAGGATGGAATCCGCGGATGTCAACTGGTGGAGAGCCACCGCTGGGATCTGGTGATCACGGACTTCAACCTCCCGGGACGAGACGGCATCGAGGTCATCCTGGCCTGTAAGGCTCACCAACCCGACACCCCCATCATCTCGACCTCGGCTTTCTCGGCTTCCGCCTACCGGGATGGAGCCCTTCGGGGCGGCGCCAGTGACGTTCTTCCAAAGCCCATCAACCCGAAGGAACTCATCCATACCGCCCGAGGCTTATTGGAATTGAAGAGCGGCGGTGAATCCCAGCCCAAAGTGATCCTGGCCATCGGGGCCTTCCCCGGAGACGTGGAGGCAGGGTGCGGGGGAACCCTGATGAAACACGCCCTCGTGGGAGATCAAGTTCACGTCCTGGTTCTCTCCGTGGGCGCGGAGGGGCAGAAGGGTGAAGAACGGGTGGCGGCGACCAGGAAGGCGTGCAGAGTGATGGGAGTCAAACTCCACCTGCCTCCGGATGACACTTCGGATTTGCCTGAGTTCGATACCGTTCTCATCCGAATCAAAGACGCGGCCCACCAACTGGCGCCGAAGATCGTCTTCGCTCCATCCTTGAAGGATGTTCGGGATAGCCGCCAACACGCTCACACAGCTGCCGAGATCACCGCTGCCCCGGCCACCAGCCTCCTTTGTTACCAGGCCGCCACCACCACCCTGGAGTTTCGGCCCGCCTTGTTCGAGGACATCTCGGACTTCCTTGACCAGAAGATGGCCGCTCTCTCCCATTTCCAGATGCAGGTCGAGGGTCGTCCGCATCTTGATCCGGATCTGGCCAGGGCCGCAGCCCGGTATTGGGGACGGTTTTTGGGATACGGTGAGGTGGAACCCTTCGAGGTGATCCGACACACCCTATAGAAGGCCGATCGGAAAGGGGGGTGCGGCCGCGCGCAGGGGTCTTGCGAGGCTCAGACAAGGAAGGACGACGAATGCGATGCCGAAGCATCGGGGAGGAGTTCTGACGCAGTATGAGTCCGCAATCCCCCTACGCCCCACGCAATAGTCGATATGAACTTAGTTGGTTAAAGGTTACGACGGCACGGCCCCATCGGTCTTCAAAACCAGAAACCTTCTCCCAGCCCCCGAGCAGCCGTTAGAATACCCGAACCAATTCCAGACAGACTATTCCATCAGGAGGGCAGTTTGGCCACTCCATTACACCTGGAGTTCGAGCGAGACATTGTTGGGCTCCAGGAGCAAATCGACGGACTCCTCAAGACGGCTGAGGAGAAGGGCATCGACGTCTCCGATGAGGTGCGGATCCTGGGGCGGAAGCTGGAGGTCTTGAGAGAGGAGATCTTCCAGAACCTGACGCCCCTGGAACAAGTCCAGGTAGCCCGGCATCCGAAGAGACCGTACACGCTGGATTACGTTGATCGAGTTTTCACGGACTGGATCGAGCTCTTCGGCGATCGTGCCTACCGGGATGATGGGGCGGTGGTGGGCGGGTGGGCCCGGCTGAACGGGGACTCCGTCATGGTTGTCGGCCACCAAAAAGGCCGAGACATGGAGGAGAATCTCTGGCGGAACTTCGGCTCCCCTCACCCGGAGGGATACCGGAAGGCCCTTCGCCTGATGTCCCTGGCGGAGAAATTCCACCGGCCCGTCATCACCTTCATCGACACCCCTGGAGCCTATCCCGGCGTCGGTGCGGAGGAACGGGGACAGGCCGAAGCCATCGCCCGAAACCTTCGGGAGATGGCGCGTCTCAGGGTGCCCATCATCTCCCTGGTCATCGGGGAGGGGGGATCGGGAGGAGCACTGGCTTTAGGGGTAACGAATCGAATCCTCATGTTGGAGCATTCCATCTATTCGGTGATCTCCCCCGAAGGGTGCGCAGCCATTCTCTGGCGAACGGCCGACGAACGGGAGAAGGCCGCTCGTGCCCTGAAGCTCACCTCCCACGACCTCTTCACTCGGGGCATCGTCGACGAGGTCATACCGGAGCCCCCGGGCGGAGCCCATTCTGACTGGGACGAGACAACCCGTCGGGTCAAGGGCGTGCTCCTGAAGCATTTCCAGGAGTTGAAGGGGCTCGACCAGGAGGTCCTCATTCGGGACCGACAGGCCAAGTTCGAGGCTATTGGTGAATGGGAGGGGAAGGCGACAGGCCCCTGAGGGCTTGTCCTGCTTTCGAACCGCGCCATGGCCAGCTTCGTCGAGATTCGGTTTAAAGGAACCCGGCGGGACTACTACTCCAACCGTGGGTTGGACGTCCACCCGGGGGCCTATGTCCTGGTGGAGGCCGACCGGGGAGAGGACCTGGGTGAGGTCACCGCCCTGGGGAGCATCGCCGAACGAAAGTGCTCCGCATCCTCGGGAGGGTGCGCGACACCGGCTCCGGAGAAACGTGTCCTACGGCTGGCGGAGTCATCGGAGGTCGACCGCCTCGTGGAGCTCCGCTCCGACGAAGAAAGGGTTCGGGAGGAAGCAGGGGTGCTTGTGGCTCGCCACGGACTGAAGATGAAGGTCACCGAGGCAGAGTGGCAGTTCGACAAAAAAAAGTTGATCATCTACTTCACCGCCGAACGGAGGGTGGATTTCCGAGAGCTCGTCCGGGAGCTGGCTCGAACTTTCCGGACCCGAATCGAACTCAGGCAGATCGGTGTCAGGGATGAGGCGGCCCTCCTTGGAGGGGTGGGACGGTGCGGCCGAGAACTCTGTTGTTCAACCTGGCTCCCCGAGCTGAAGCCGGTCAGCCTCCAGCTCGCCAAGGACCAGAGGCTCTCCCTGAATCCGGCGCAGATCTCAGGGTGCTGCGGACGCCTCATGTGCTGCCTGATGTACGAGCATCAGACGTACGTAGAAGCCAAACGGCGGTTCCCCCGGGAAGGGAAGACACTACGCACCAGCCGGGGGCCCGAAAAGGTGATTTCCGTGGACATCTGGCGGGAGCGAGTGGTGCTGAGAGACCAGGAAGGGGAACGACGGTCCGTCGCCCTTGCTGAGCTTCGAGGTGAGGTGGCCACGGGCGGAAAACCCTTCCCCCCCGCCGACGATAAGAAGAAGGCATCAGATCCTGAAAGGCCGAAGAAACGTGGATCCGACTAAGCGGTTCTACATCACCACAGCCATCGATTACGCCAACGGTTCACCCCACCTGGGCCATGCCGTCGAGAAGATCGGCGCAGACGTCATGGCTCGATACCATAGGCGGAAGGGAGAGCAGGTCCACTTCGTCATCGGAATGGACGAGCACGGACAGAAGGTCCTGAAGAGTGCCGACGCCGCAGGGATCAGCCCCCAGGATTGGGTGGATGGAATCGCAAGGGAGTTCACGGAAGTCTGGGATGTCCTGAGGATCAGTCACGACGATTTCATCAGGACCACGGAGGCCCGGCATCACCGAGGGGTCAAGGAGCTTATCAGGCGAATCGAGGCCAGTGGAGATCTCTATCAGGGAACCTATTCCGGGTACTACTGCGTCGGATGTGAAGGATACAAGACGAGGGACGACCTGGTTCAGGAAGAGGGTCAGGACTTCCGGTGCCCGGTGCACCCGTCTCTCGACGTCCAGTGGATGGAGGAAGAGAATTGGTTTTTCCGCCTCTCGGCCTACTCAAAACCTCTGTTGAAACTTCTGGATGAGCGCCCAGAATTCGTCCAGCCCGAGATCCGGCGTAACGAGATCCGGAAGGTCCTGGAAGGAGGACTGGAGGACATCTCCGTGTCCCGGTCTCGTCTTCCCTGGGGTGTGCCCTGGCCCAACGACCCCGACCACATCGTCTACGTCTGGCTTGACGCCCTCACCAACTACCTGACGGCCGTGGGCTTCCCCGACGAGGGCTACCGGGAAAGCTGGCCAGCCGATGTCCATGTCATCGGAAAGGACATCACCCGGTTTCACTGTATCTATTGGCCGGCTTTTCTCATGAGCGCGGGGGTGGAGCTGCCCAAAACCGTCTGGGCCCACGGATTCGTCACTTATGGGGGCCGCAAGCTCTCCAAATCGGCGGGGGTGACCTTCGAACTGCCCGAGGCAATCGAGCGGCACGGACCCGACGCCCTTCGTTATTACCTGCTTCGGGAGGTCCCTTGGAACGGTGACGGGGACATCACCCGGGAGCATTTCGACGAACGCTACACCGCCGAGCTGGCCAACGACCTGGGGAACCTCGGGAACCGGTCCTTGACCATGCTGGGGGAGTACCGTGGCGGAGGGATTCCGGCTGGGGCGCCCCGTTCCCTGGATGAGGCATGCCACAAGGCGGTGGGAAAATACGAAGAAGTCATGGATGCCGGCCTGCTTCACCTGGGCATCGCGACGGCTATGGAATTGGTCTCTCTGGCCAATGGGTTCATCGAGCGGCAAGCCCCCTGGACTCTGGCCAAAGACCCATCCGGTGGCCCGGAGCTGGACGCCACGCTCGCTTCCCTGGCCCGGGCCCTGCTGGTGGCGGCCACCCTTCTCCATCCCTTCATGCCGGAGAGAATGGGTGAGCTGGTCCGGCGCCTTGGCGTCGCTGGCGTACCTACCCTGGAGGAGGCTCTGGAGTTGGATTTGGCGGGGCGCACCGTCACCAGGGGAACGCCCCTATTCCCAAGGCCGGACCTTCGTTCCCCCTGAGGATTCGACCAGTTGACAGGGCTCGCAAACTCCACCTAGCTTGTTCAGCCAAACAAAAGGAAATCGTGTGACCACCGCCCGGAGAGTCGGTAGGCCCCGGTGGCGGTGCGTTTGCCAAGGAGGTTCGAGCCGTCGGCGAATGAACGATAATAAGTGGACCCTTCTCCTCCTGGGAGAAACCCCGAAGGGTATCCGTCAGTTCACCCTTTCCCCACGCGTCCTGCGATGGCTCGCAGGGGGTTTCGGCGTTTTCTTCCTTTTCATCCTGACCCTTTCCGGGCTATTGCTCTTCAATGGCGGTGCCTACCTCAAGGCCAGCCACTTGGCCCGGGAGAACTCCCTCCTCACGGGGGAGCTCCAGCGGTTCCGGGACCGGGTAGACGGGTTCGAGGAGACGATCGCTCATCTGAGTGAGCAAGACAGCCGCGTCCGGCGACTCGCGGGGCTGGATGCCACAGATGAGGAAATCCTGGAGGTAGGGATCGGGGGCCCGGGACTGGGCACCCCTGAAGGACGACCCCTCTGGCCCTTGGACTCAGCTCTGAGCAAGGCAGCTTTTGCCGTTGAGTACGACCTGAGCGCGATGGAGCGCCGGGCTCGCCTCCTGGCAACCAGTCTCGCTGAGGCATCGGACAGTCTTTCGGCGCACCGGGACATTCTCGAAGCGACGCCGTCCATTCTCCCGGCAGCCGGAGTTCTGAGCAGCCGGTTCACCATGTCCCGATTCCACCCCATCCATCACCGCGCCCTTCCCCACGAGGGTGTGGATATCTCTGCCCCCCGCGGTACGCCGATCTTGGCCGCTGCAAAGGGCACCGTCACATACTCTGGATGGAAGAGTGGCCTGGGGAATACGGTGGAAATCGATCACGGATACGGATACGTGACCCGGTACGGCCACGCCTCCAAGCTCCTGGTACGGCGCGGCCAGAAGGTGACACGAGGTGAGGTGATCGCCCATGTAGGGAGTACCGGGATTTCCACATCTCCTCATCTGCATTACGAAGTCCGCGTTGGCGGGATTGCCGTAAACCCTATGAATTACGTCATTGGCAGCGTGCTCCCCTGAAGGAGGGGCGGGGCACTGAGCCATTTCCGGTCTTGATGGCGGGGGCGGGAATTTGTACCTTCTGGCCGCTTAAACACAGTGAACTCGGGAGTGTCCTATGAGGCGTAGTTGGCTTTTTCTGATTTTGCTCGGTCCTCTCTTCTCCATGGCCTGCGGCCCCGCTCAGGTCGCGGTGACTGCAGAAATTGATGTCCCGGATCCGGACGCAGAGGGAGTGATGGTGACCCGACCCATTGCCGACGCCGAAGTACAGGTGATTCCATTTGATCGCGATGCGGTCTTCGACTCTCTGGTAGGAGCCTCCCCGACCCCGGAACCGGCGATTCCCCCGGACCTCCTGGTCGCTCAGGGAGAGATCGCCGCCGCCCAGGCGGAGTGGAATGCCGCGGAGGCGACCTGGGGCAATGGCCGGGCGAGGCAACAGGCGATCGTGGACGAAATGGAGCCCCTTAACCAGGCTGAGGCCAAATACATCACCCTCTTTCGTGAATTCCAGGATGTCGAGGCCCAGGTCGCCCGTGCGGAACGGGTGAAAGACCAGGCTTTCCAGAGGTTCACAGACCTCCAGGAAGGGTACATCCAACGGGCCGACTCCATAAGCTTCATTCGGGATCAATGGGCGGATGAGGTCTTCGCTCCCGCATTTGACGTGTTTGCCGTGAAGCTCCGGGAATCGGGTCAGGACATTGTCATGGACACGACCAACGCCCAGGGGTATGCCCTCATCGACGTGCCGCCAGGCGAATGGTGGGTCCACGCCTATTATGAGTTGGTCTACTCGGAGCTGTACTGGAACATCCCGGTCACCGTGGTACGGGGAGATCCGGTTCAAGTCCGACTGACTCGGGAAACAGCGGAGATCCGCCCCATTTTCTAGAAGCCTGAACGGGCTCAAAACAGCGGAAGCTTCTACTCTCGGTTCACATGATCGAGGTCTTTCCGGCCATCATCCCTGCCGCTGGCCGATCCCATAGGATGGGGGCGCCGAAAGCTCTCATGGACGCAGGCGGGAGAAGCTTCCTGGCCCGCATTCTCTCCTCACTCCGGGAGGGTGGGGCTGGCCCGTTGTTGGTCGTGGTGCGGGACATGGAGGATCCTGTAGCTCGAGAAGCCCGGGAGTACGGTGGGGAGGCAATCCTGAATCCTGACCCCTCCACCGGACCCGTTTCCTCACTTCAAGCTGGAATCCGAGCCTTGCCGGATCAGGCCGCCGCCATCCTCTTCGCTCCCGTGGACCACCCCCTCTTCTCGCCAGATACGGTCCAGGGCCTGATTCGAGGTTTTGTCGAAAGCGGAGCCCCCCTGGTGGTCCCCGCCTTCGAGGGGTGGCGTGGCCACCCGGTTCTCTTCGGCCGTGCGCTCTTTCCTGAGCTCCTGGAGAAGGACCTCCCGGAGGGAGCCCGAACCGTCGTCCGTCGCTATCTTGACGACCGGCTCCAGATACCGGTGGCAGACCCCGGCATCCTCGCCGATATCGACACCCCGGAGGAATACCGAAAGCACTTCCCCTGAGGCGCCATCACGCCCCTCGCCCCACTACGCGGACAGGCTCCCACATGCCGAAACCCGGCCCCCTCTCGCTAGCCCAGACCGCGGCCCACCTCCTCTCTGCCATGGAAGCTGGGGAAAAAGCTGCGGTCATGGCGGTTATTTCACACCCCGATCCCACCCGGGTCGGGGGCCGTGTCCTTTTGCGTGGAGAGGAGCGTCTGGGTTCGTTCCAGGATCCGATGGCGGATGCCGCCGCCATGGAGCTGGCAAGAGCGGGTCTTACCGGAGACCCCAAAGTTCTTCAGGGACTACACACGCTCCCTCTGGCAGGAGGAAATGAGGCGACGGTCTACCTCGAGCTCCATCATCCCCCGGCCGAAATGGTCATTGTAGGAGCTGGCCATCTGGCCCAACCGCTCTGTACGCTGGGGGCCCTCCTGGGCTTGAGGGTCCGGGTTCTGGACGACCGGCCCGACTTCGCGACGCGGGAACGATTTCCCGAAGCCCACGAGGTCAGAGAGGTAGACTTCTCCGACCCCTTCGCCGATGGGAAGCTCCACCCCTGGAGCCACGTGCTCCTCGTCACGCGGGGCCATCGATACGACTTCGAATGCCTCCGGAAGGTCCTGCAACACGAGCCTCTTCCGGGATACGTGGGGATGATCGGCAGCCGACGTCGAGTCAGAGCGACCTTCGACGCACTCCTCCAGGAGGGTTTCTCCCGGGATCTTCTCAGCCATGTCCGGGCTCCTATCGGCCTGGATATCGGCGGAGAGACACCTGCTGAAATCGCTGTCAGCGTGGCCGCCGAAATCGTACTACTGTGGAGGGGAGGGTCCGGCCACCCCCTGAAAGATGCGGAGAAGGTCCTGGACCGTCTCTCCACTGGACCCGGGGAACAACCCAGGGATACCCTGGATGAACAGGACATCCCATGACCAACGAAGACAGCGACATCTACCAGGGGATTCTCGACGCTCAGAGGGCGAACCGACCCTGCGTCCTGGCCACGGTGGTGGCGACCAGGGGTTCCACCCCCCGGAAAAACGGAGCGAAGATGCTGGTCGACCCTGCCCAGGGCCTCATCGGAACGGTTGGGGGCGGGTGCGGTGAGGCCGAGGTGATCACGGCTGCCGAAAGGACACTCGAGACAGGGAAGCCTCAGATGGTTCGAGTGGACCTGACCGACGATCCCCTGGCCTGGACCGGATCGGTCTGCGGGGGGATCCTGGAAGTGTTTGTGGAGCCTATCTACCCCGAAAGCCCATGACCCGAACACCCGGATCGGTACGAATCAGCTACCTCCGGCCGCCCGACCGTCGGGAGCTCTTCATCCAACGACTCCTTCTCGATACGCCGGAGTTGAAAATCACACTGGCTGAAAACGTCCCCTTCGATCCCCCCATCCAAATCCTGGGGGAGGTCGCCCTCGAGGCAGGCTCCGACGCCGTCTGGTTCACCTTCCCGGGCCTCTGGCACGATATTGGTCGTTTTCACCGGGCCGACGACACCTTCACCGGAATCTACTCGAACATCCTCACACCCCCCGTCATTCGACCCGATGGAAACTGGGAGACCACCGATCTCTTCCTGGATGTTTGGGTGAACCGGGAGGGCCACCTCTCCGTCCTGGACGAAGATCAGCTGCAGGAAGCCGAGGCTGAGGGTTGGGTGTCCCGGAGCCAGGCGAAGCGAGCCCGGGAAGAGGTGGAATGGATCAAAAGGGAATTCGAGGCCGGACGATGGCCTCCGCCGGTAGTGGCGGAGTGGACGTTGGAAGCCCTATCGGAAAGGGGAGTACGAGCCCGTCAGTCCTCCTCTTCCACCAGCCAAGCTGCGCAGAGACGCCCCAGGTCCAGGTAGACCCCTTTCAGGAGCTCCTGGTCCTCTTGAAGGCCGTCGATGAGACGATCATAGCCATGAAGGGATGAAGCCGGAACTTCCAGAACCTCGTGGTGGAAGGACCCCGAATCGGCAAAAAGAAGCCGGATCCTGACCCGTTCTTCGCTCATTTGGTTTCTCCGATACGCCGCAGCTCAGGAAGACTCGCCAGGAATACCAGAACCATGATGATGGCCGAAGCTACACACCACTGGCACCAGGCGTGGATCACGAAAGCCTCTAGATACGTCAAGTAAGCGCTGAAGCCTACACCCACGATTCCACCCGCAAGTAGGGCCAACGGTACCAGGCGAGAGCCCAAAGGGCTGTCCTGTAACCCGAGAAAACTCAGGATCAGGAGGCCCAGGTACCCGACAGCTCCAAGCCCTGCCACGGGAATGGGACCGATCCTGGCGAAGGGGCTGTTCTGCACCGCTTCACAATTCCCGAGGCCACAAATCACCGCGCCCGTGAACCCCATGGCATAGGCCAGCATATACAGGGAAACCAGGAGGCCAAGAAGGGCCAGCATGGCCACAACCATCCGGTTCCGGGGAGGAAAGAAGGGAGGAGGCTCGGACACCGGGACTTCCACCCTCACACTCGATTCGGTGTCGCTCACTCTTGCACCCCTATCAGTTCGTGCCGGCTCCCCCGAGGATCTCCTCCACGGCTTCCTGGATGGTCTCGAAGGAGTAGTCCCGGAGGCGGCGATTCATCCCCCCCTCCGTCCCCACCAACACCGCGGGAGTCCCATCCAGCCCCAAAGCGTGGGCAAGCTCCCGGTTCGCCGAGACCTCTTGCGCATGGCGATCACTGTTCAGGCAGCCTCGAAACTCATCGCCATTCAGACCCAGGGCCTCACCATACTCCCGGAAGATCCCCAACTTGTCGCTCTCCTGTCCCCAGGTGAGCTGACTGCGGTACAAGCGGTCATGGTACTCCCAATACCGACCCTGGTCTCCGGCGCACCTGGCGGCCCTGGCAGCCAGAAAGGTTCCGGCCTCAGGCCGGGGGTCCAGAACAAAGTCATAGAAGACCAGGCGGGCTTTCCCCGTCTCCACATACTCGGATTCTACCCGGGGGCGTTCCCGCAAGGAAAAGGCGGCACAGTGGTTACAATAGAAGTCGCCAAACACGAGAATAGTGACCGGAGCGCTCTCCTCACCTTTGGTCACGGGAACGGCCATCTCCATCAGGAGGCGCATGTCGTCCCCGACCCCCGCCAGATCCACGGGCTCCATGGCTGCACTGCTCAGCGCCTTGGATCCCACGCTGTACCCGACGGCTCCGATCCCGATCACCGCTACGATGGCGAAAAGGATGTAGAAGCCCCGGAGGTTCCCCCCGGTCTTTCCATTACTCATGTCGCATTCCTCTACTCATGTCGCATTCCTCGGTTCTCTGGGTTCCCGACAAGGGCCCTTTTACCCCCAGCCAGCCCAGATTGGTTCCGGGACCGGGGGAGTCCCTCATTCAGTCGGTCCGTCACTCGAGAAGAGCTTGTACAGCTTCGGCCAGGTCACCGAAGTCTTCCAGAACCCGATCCGGACCCGTGGCCGCTAGCCTCTCCGCATCGAAGCGCCCCGTGGCCACAGCCACGGTCCGCGTCCCACCATGTTTCCCGCAGGCCACGTCCCTGGGTGTGTCTCCCACCACCACGACAGAGGGAGCTGGGAAGTCGGTCCCCCAAACCCTGGCGGCCCGCCGCATGGCCACAGCCGTCAGATCTTCCCTCACCTCGCTGTCCGATCCATATCCCCCGACGAGGAAATAGTCCATGAGGCCCACGGACTCGAGCTTCAACCGGGCCCCGTCTGCGATGTTGCCGGTCAGCAGTCCCATGGCCACACCGTCGATCTCCTTGAGGTGCTCCAACAGAGACCGGACCCCAGGGAGGACCGTCATGGGCATCTCCGCCAGCCTCGGCTCCAATTCCCCCAGGTATTCCTGCCAGAGTCGCCGGAATCCGGCATCGATTTCCCCATCCCCCACTCCCTCGGCTCGGAGGAGCTCACGGGCGATCTGGCAGTCGGTCTTCCCCGAAAAGTCGTGACCGTCGATGGACCCTGCCGTGCCGAACACCAGCTCCATGGCCAGCTCGAAAGCCTTCTTCGCTGGTCCTCCCCGGACCAAGGTACCATCGATGTCGAAAAGCAGGAGACGCTTCATGCACTCACCCTCACGGCGCGGCGGATGGCTTCCTCCGTCAGATCCCGGGCTACGACACCCAGGGCCAGGAGCTCCTCCGGGGAGAAGAATGTCTCCGCCCCCCCGGTGGAGAGGGCAAAAACCAGATCCCCATCGAATGGGGTGTTAACCGGCGATATGGCTCTGGGAAAGGCGGAAGAGGCCATTCGGGCGAGTCTACCCAGCTCCACCCGGGAAAGGGGGAGATCCGTGGCCACCACCGCCAGCGTCGTATTCGTGCCCGGCATGCCTGGATGAGACGCCCCCCCCTCGAGGACAATGGAATCGGACCTTCGAAAGGTACCGGCGGGGCTCCTCACACCGGCCAGAACGGCTCCGTCTTCCCCCACCACGTCTCCCAGAGCGTTCACAACCGCCAGGACCCCGATGGTGGCGTCCCGCCGCTCTCGGGATGTGCTCCC
>JAUXEE010000138.1 GCA_030618065.1 Gemmatimonadota bacterium | reverse complement strand
CATGATGAGTCCCCCCAGACGCTGATCGTCCATGGGCGAAAGGGATGTAATGCGGGGAGCCGCCTCATACCAGGGGTAGAAGACCGAGTCCGAGAGGGTGATGAGAGCCGAGACCAGGGTGGAAGGAATCCCGAAGGCGAAGATGTACATCATCAGAAGGGGCCCCGTGGGAATCCGCTCCAGCTCCGGCACGGGATTCACCACCGGCCACCACATCATCACCGCCACCGACATGAACATGAGATGCTGGAAGATGTGCAGGTCATGGCTCACCAGAGCCCAGTTGTACATCTGGGGAAGGTGCCAGCCGATGAAGGTCACATTATAGGCCAGGAAGGCCACCGCCGGGTGGGTGAGAAAACGGGCGATTCGGGCCACACCGGGTCTCTCCATCGCCTTCCTGATGAGCCATGGAGGCAATCCCATGATGAGGAAGGGCGGCATCACCAGCATGAGCAGCATGTGCTGCACCATGTGGGCACTGAAGAGGTATTCGTCGGAGAGTGTGTGAAGGGGGCCGTCCAGGGAGAAGAAGATAAGGGCCACGGCCCCAAGGAAGCTGGCCTTCCTCCACGGTGATACCGGTTCCGCATGCCACCCGTATTTCTCTCGGGCCGGCCCAACCGCGAACAGATAGATGGACGCCAGATAGACCACACCGATGAGGACGGAGATGTGGACTTCAAAACCCAGGAGGGTGAATCGGTCCCAGCTGGCCGAGGCCAGGAGGATCTCAGGCTGTAGCTCGGGACCGATCATGGCGGAAGTTACCCCTACCCTACCCCATGAAGTCGTACTTCGGCAGAACCTGGAAGAGAACGATGAGGGCCACAGTCATAAACGAAGCCAGCACCAGACCCGTCAAGAACACCCCCGAAAAGACCTTGCTGTCGAACTTCAGGTGCATGAAGAACATGATCACCAGCATGAACTTCGTAGCGGACAGGACCAGGAGAACCGGCACCAGAACCGGGGCCATGGCCGGAATGTAGAAGGCCGCCACTTCCATGGCCGTGATGAGGGTGAGGATGCCGCCGATGGTCCAGTAGGTCCGGGGGGAGGCATGTCCAGAATGGTCGCCGTGACCAGAAGGCGACGCTCCACCCTGGGCCTGGCCGAATCCGTCCGCGACTGCTTCCGTGCTCATTTCTCCTCCTCCCCTACTGAATGAGGTAGACCAGAGTGAAAATCACGATCCAAACGATGTCGACGAAGTGCCAATAGAGGCCCGCGATCTCCACCTTCAGCGAGTCGGCCGGCGCCAGCTTTCCACGGGCCGCCATGATCCAAAGGGTGATCATCCAGATCACACCCCCTGTGACGTGAGCTCCATGGAACCCTGTGAGGACGAAGAAGGAAGAGCCGAAGACGTTGGTCCCGATGGTGAGGCCTTCGTGTACGAAATGGGTGAACTCGTAGGCCTGGAATCCAAGGAAGGCGCTCCCCAACAGGATCACGCCGCCCAGCCAAATCAGCGACAGCTTCCTGCTCCCTCGCTGCACCCCGTCCAGAGCCAGAACCATGGCCAACGAGCTCATGAGGAGGACGAAGGTGCTCACCGAGGTGAGGGGGATGTTGAGGATCTCCTCGGGGTAGGGCCCCACTACGCTCCGCCCCTTGTAGACCAGGTAGGTCGAGATGAGGGAAGCGAAGAGGAGGCACTCGGACCCGATGAAGGTCCAAAAACCCACCTTCCAGCTACTCAGACCGGTGCTGGTATAGTGGTGATCGTCCTGGGCGATGACAGCCGCTCGAGCCATGTCTCTGAATCCTGTCCTTATCTGAATGCCGGCTGGAAGGCCCAGCTGAAGATCCCGAAGGCCGTGAGGGCCAGTCCCAAGAGCGGTGCCCACCAGACTCCCGTCATGACCAGGGCCCAACTGAGGACCACTCCGAGGGCCACCACCAGGGGCCAGAAGGAGGGGCTGGGCATTTCGGGCTCATGCTCCGGCTCCGACAGCGTCACGGCCTCCACCTCGGCCCGCTCCACCTCGTCCCAGAGGGGCTCCCTGCTCCTCACCTTGGGCAGCACCGGAAAGTTGTAGTGAGGGGGCGGAGAGGGAATGGACCACTCCAACGTGGCAGCGTCCCACGGATTGGCAGGAGCGGCCTCACCCTTCTTCCAGCTTCGGAAGAGGTTCCAGACCAGGAAGAGGGAGCTGATACCGAAGATGAAGGCCCCCACCGTAGAGAGCTGGTTCCATGTCTCCAGATTCAGCTCGGCCTGATAGGTCCAGGTCCTCCGCGGCATCCCGAAGAGCCCGGCGAAGTGCATGGGAAAGAAGGTCAGGTTGAATCCGATCATGGTGGTCCAGAAGTGCCACTTCCCCAGCGACTCGCTCATGAGCTTCCCCGTGACCTTGGGGAACCAGAAGTAGATGCCGCTGAAGAGCCCCATGAGAGCCCCGCCCACCAGGACATAGTGGAAGTGGGCCACCACGAAGTAGGAGTCGTGCTGCTGGAGGTCGATGGGCGCCGACGCGTGCATGATCCCACTCAACCCCCCCACCGTGAACACAGCGACCACGCCCACCGCAAAGAGCATGGGCGGAGGGAAACGGAGCGCCCCTCCCCACATGGTAGCCAGCCAGTTGAAGATCTTTATCGCCGTGGGAATGGCGATGATCATGGTGCTGGCCACGAAGAAAGAATCGGCTATGGGCCCTAACCCCACCGTGAACATGTGGTGGCTCCAAACCCCCCACCCGATGAAGC
This sequence comes from Gemmatimonadota bacterium, assembly GCA_030618065.1. Classification (GTDB taxonomy): domain Bacteria; phylum Gemmatimonadota; class Gemmatimonadetes; order Longimicrobiales; family Gaopeijiaceae; genus JABDNZ01. The sequence goes on along the minus strand of JAUXEE010000138.1, from coordinate 3,437 downwards.
CGATGAGGATCCCGGCGTACACCACCACCGGATACCCGAAGAGGGGCTTCCTGGAGAAGGTGGGGATTACGTCGGAGATGATTCCAAAGGAGGGCAGGATGAGGATGTAGACCTCGGGGTGCCCGAATAGCCAAAAGAGGTGCTGCCAGAGGATGGGGTCGCCCCCGGCGGTGACCTCGTAGAAGTTGGCTCCGAAGAACCGGTCGAAAGCCAGCAGGATCAGGGCCACCGCAACCACCGGGATGGCGGTCACCAGAAGGAAGCTGGTCACCAGAGCCATCCAGCTGAACAAGGGCATGCGCAGGAGCTTCATGCCCGGCGCCCGGAGGTTGATGATGGTGGTGATGAAGTTCACTCCCCCCAGGATGGAGCTGATTCCCAGGATGGAGAGGCCGATGAGCCAGAACTCCACGTTCCGTCCAGGGGTGAACTGAAGGGAGGTGAGGTTGGCATACCCCACCCAGCTGGTGTTGGGAGCCGCACCGAACAGGAAGCTGGAGTTGATGAAGAGCCCGCCGAACAGGAAGACCCAGAAGGAGAGAGCGTTCAGCCTTGGAAAGGCCACGTCCCGGGCCCCTATCTGAAGGGGAACGACGTAATTGAAGAAGGCCACCGCCATGGGCATGGCCACCAGGAACACCATGGTGGTGCCATGCATGGTGAACATCTGGCTGTACGTTTCGGCGGAGATGAAGGCATTCTCAGGACGCATGAGTTGGATGCGGATGAGCAGCGCCTCCAGGCCCCCCACGAAGAAGAAGAAGAAGGAGGTCAGGAAGTACATGACGCCGATCCGCTTGTGATCGACGGTGGTCAGCCAGCTCCAGAGTCCTGTCATGGATATCGTCTCCTTACCTCATGCTGGAGAGATAGGCCGCCAGCGCCCGGATCTGCTCGTCGTCCAGATTGGTCGGAGGGAAGGTCACCCCCTCGTAGGTCACGTCATACTGGGCGCCGGGCATCTGGACTCCGGGCTTTACGGACCTGGGATCTCGGATCCAGAGTTCCAGATTCTCGGGGGTGTTCTCCAGCATGCCGGCGGCGATGGTGGACCGTCCCCCTACACGGGTGAGGTTCGGGCCGATGGTGCCGGGGGCTACCGTTCCCTGAATGGAGTGGCAAAGGACACAGTAGGACTCCCGGAAGAAGACTTCCCGGCCTCGCGCAACGAGAGGATTCTCCGTCGTCGCCTCCGATGCATCTTCCGGCGCGTTGGCCGTGGGAGCCGTGGTCTGCCAGTCCGACACCCAGGCCTGAAAATCCTCCTCACTCTCCCCCACCACCCGAATCCCCATGAGTGAGTGGGCCTCGCCGCAGAACTCTGCGCACTGACCCCAGAAGACGCCCTCTTCCCTGAGGGTGAAGTGCATCCAGTTCCGCTTTTCCTCTCCACCCTCCCGAACCGTTACCACCGGATTCACGTCCCGTTTCCCCCCCAGCCGGGGGACCCAGAAGGAGTGGATCACGTCCCCGGATTCCAGCCTCAGACTCACGGGGCGCCCCACCGGAAGATGCAACTCGTTGGCGGTGGTCACGCCCAGCTCCGGGATGTGGAAGCTCCACCAGTACCTTTTGCCCGTAACCTCTACCACCAGAGCGTCCCCCTCGGGGGGGCGCTGGACCTTGAACACTCCTTTTATCGTGGGGATGGTGATGGCCACCACGATGATGGCGGGAGCAATAGTCCAGGCGATCTCCAACCCCATATGGCCATGGACCGGCTTGGGCCTCTCCTGCCCCGGTTTCTCCCTGAACCGGACGAGAATGTAGGCCATGACGGCCCATACCACCGCCAGGACGATCATGGTCCACCAGAAGACCTGGAGATAGAGGCTTTGACTCACCTCTCCGTAGTCTGTGACCGGATCGATGGTAGACTGGAGATACTCCTCTCCGCAGGCCGATACCATGGCCATGGTGAGGAGTAGCCCCACCTGTCTCATCCAGCGTAGCAGATTGGCGTTCTTCATCCCTCTCGCCTGGTTCAGCCTCGCCTGGGTCAGCCGTCGAAGCGACATCACTCCACGCAATGCGATCCGGGGCCCGGCCGCAGACCGCGCTATTCTCCGCTTCCCCGAGGCCTCGGCCACGGGAGCGAACATCCTCGAAACTCGAGCTTGGTTGGACCCGAAGGAGTCCAGGGTGCTGAGGTCTCTACTCTTCGTTAGGGAAGAGTATCCAGCCTGATAGCCTCATCGAGGAGCATAACCGGAATGTCGTCCTTTACCGGATAGAGGACCTTTCCGTCTTCCCGAACGAGCCCTTCCTCGATACGGCCCTTTACGCGATCCCCGCCCTGGTTCACCAGGCTTTTCCCCTCGACAGCCTGGTTCACCCGATCCAGAACTTCCGCATCCGCCACCGTCAGCGTCTGTTTCGTTTCCGGACAAACCAAAATGTCGAGGAGCTCTGAATTCAACATCCCGGGCCTGGCGGTAATCGCTTCTTCATGCGTATGTATCGGAACACACCCGACCTTCGGAGAAGGGCCGGGTGTATGAACTGTTTAAGGTAAAACAATTATCACCCTTTGTGGAGAGGCCGTTCTGTCATGCCCCGTCCGGCGCACCTCCTGATTCTGGTTTTCCTGTTCGCTTGTGGTCCTTCCGAGGGCCAGCTTCGATCTGGCGAAACCTCCTTGGCCGAGAGTTCCCCGGCCGACGCTCCGTTCTCGGCCGCCTCCGCCCAGGAGCGCCTCCCACCTCCAGGGAACGCCTGGGTAATCTTTGGCGCCGACACGGTCCAGGCCGAGGTCGCCCGTACCTTCGAGGAGCGGGAGCAGGGCCTCATGTATCGGGAGAACCTCCCCAAGGGGAGGGGGATGCTCTTCGTCTTCCCCGATGCCCAGATCCGATCCTTCTGGATGAAGAACACCTTCATCCCCTTGGATATCGCGTATCTGGACGCGGAGCTTCGGATCGTGGACATCCAGCCCATGGAGCCCGAAAAGCTGGATTCGCACCCCTCGACGCTGCCGGCCATGTTCGCCCTGGAAGTGCCTTTGGGTTGGTTCGAGGAAGTGGGTATCGCCGTGGGGGATCAGGCTCAGGTCGTCTTCGGCCCCGGTTAGGTCGTCTTCGGCCCGGGTAAGGTCGACTCCAGGAAGATCACCCCCGTTCAGGTCAGCCTCTGTCAGGCAGACCAGTCAGCCTTCAGCCCCGGCTCTCAGGGCTCTCCTGAGAGCTTCCATGTCTTCCTCGTCATTGTAGACATGGGGAGAGACCCGGAGGGCCGATCCCCGGAGGGAGGTGGAGACCCCCTCACACTGGAGGGCCACCTTCAAGCCCTCCATCTCCACCCCGGGGGGCATCCGAATCCCGAAGAGATGGCCCACCCGGTAGGGGTCCTCTTCGATGGCGTACCCCAAAGATCGGGCTTCTTCCAGGAGATCTCCACTCAGTTGCCTCGTGTAGCTCTGAATCCTCTCGGGGCCCCAT
>JAUXEE010000104.1 GCA_030618065.1 Gemmatimonadota bacterium | reverse complement strand
TGATCGATCCCGCCGGGGCCGGGAAGTTCTCTCGCGGAGTTTGGGGGATTGGAGGGACACCCTTCTGGTGCGGAGGATCTCTGAAGGGGGTCTTCCGGAAGGCTTCGCTCGACCCCTGGCGGTGAGGGACACGAGTGTGGCTCATCCAGAGGAGCTGGGGGGGTACGCCCTCGGCCGCTTCCTTCCCATGCTCTTGGTGGTGATGACTCTACTGGGGACATTTTACCCGGCCATCGACTTGGCGGCCGGAGAAAAGGAAAGGGGAACTCTCGAAACCCTCCTTACCGCGCCCATTCCACCGGGGCAGGTGGTGGCAGGGAAGTTCCTTACGGTGACGGTGGTGGGATTGGTGTCGGCGGCATTGAACCTTGGGTCCATGCTTCTCACTTTTCAGACGGGGCTCTTTCAACTGAACCAGGCCATCGAGATCGAGTTCTCTCTTCCTTTCACCTCGGTCATGGTCATTTTTGCAGCCCTGTTTCCCCTGGCCGTTTTGTTCGGAGCGCTCTTCCTGGGTATCGCCGTCCGCTCACAATCCTTCAAGGAGGCCCAGAACGCCCTGACCCCCGTCTATATGATCGCTCTCCTCCCGGCCCTCCTCCCACTCTTTCCCGGCATAGAAATGACGTCCCTCCTGGCCATCCTGCCGGTGGCCGGGGTCTCTCTCTTGTTCCGGGAATTAATGGCCGGGAGCGCCACCCTTTTCTTCGGAAGCCTCGCCCTCTTCTCCACCCTCGTATACGCATCGGCCGCGCTGATCTTTGCCGCTGATTCCTTCGGCCGGGAGGAAGTTCTCTTCGGGGACGGAGGCGACGCTGGGGAGGTGGGGAATGGTATCGGGCTTTTCCGAGGGCTCCGGTACACTGAACCCCTTTATGATTATCCTGGACCGAGGGCAACGCTGGTTTTCGTGGCGGTGGTAGCGGTGCTGTACTTCTATTCGGCGGCACGACTACAAGTCGGTCTCGGTGAGGTCGGCCTCCTGGTATCGGAACTGGCCCTGCTCCTCCTACCTGCCCTTTTGTTCCTCCGGCTGGGCGGCTACAACCCTGTAAAAACCCTTTCACTTAGAGCTCCCAGCGGGAAAAACCTTCTGGCCGCCCTCCTCATCATCGCAGGTGGCACTCCCCTCGTCTGGTTCTTGACTTGGCTCCAGGGCTTCGTACTCCCCATGCCCCAGGAGTTCTTGGAAGGGATGTCGGACTTCCTCACGGCTGGAACCCCCGGGCGTGTCGTGTGGCTTCTTGCTCTTGTGGCCCTGACTCCGGCGGTTTGCGAGGAGTTTCTCTTCAGGGGTGTCCTCTTAGCCGGTACACGGCGCCAGTTGACCCCGATCAAGGTCATTATCCTGAACGGTCTCATCTTTGGGGCTTTTCACGTTCCTTCCGCGACGATCTACCGATTGCTTCCCAGCGCGATACTGGGAATGCTCTTGGCCTGGGTTGTTTTGCGGACACGGTCCATATGGCCTGGGATGCTCATGCACTTCGTCAACAATGGGAGCATCGTGATCCTGACCTCCTCACCTTGGATTATCGAACGATTCTCCGATCCGAACCAAGGCCCTCCCTTTTGGCTTCTCTTTCCGGCCTTGTTTTCCCTGGCAGGGGGGGCCGTACTCTTGGAGCGTGGGGTAGTGGAAGACGGCTTCTAGCGGTTCCAGAGGTAGTAGAAGCCGGGAAGGGGGATGAGGCGGTCCGTAGGGGGGAAATCGTCCAGGGGGTCCTTCCTGCGAATCCAAAGGGCCCGATTCAGGCTGAGGTGAGCTCCAAGGTGGTGGTCGGCGCCTAGCTTCCACTCCACCCCCACGGGGGCTCGTGCCATGATGGCTACTCCGGCCTGCTCCTGTGGGCCATGTTGGGGGGCGATGACCGCCCAAAGGCCCAACCCCGAGAAGGGCCGGAGGTCTCCCGGGCCGAAGTATTGTTTCCCGACCACCGAGATGGAGAGGTCCCGGAAGGACCAAGTCCCTATATTCAACTCCACGCTTCGGTCGCTCCAGCGATACTCGAGGATGAGGCCCATAAAGCTGATGCCGCCGAAGCTGAGGCCGAGCCGGACCTCTTCCGGCCCCGGGCTTTCCCACCGGGAAGCACCCACTCCCGCGGGAATGAAGAGGGCCAGGGCCAAAAAGACGGAAACAAGGCGAGAAAAGGGGCTCATGGTGGAAGAAGAATACGCCGATCTCCTCTCCTGGGGCCAGGAAAGAGAGAAACTGTACCGGAAAAGGACTCGGATCGCTGCCGGGCCGCTGTCTGCCGGGGTGGTGTCCATGGGACTGATCTCGGCCCTTCTTACCGCGTGTCTCCCCGGGGAGGAGCCCCCGCCTCCGCCGCCTGAGGCCCTCCTGGACTTCATCGAGGCCACCGAGGTTCAGGTGGCTCCGTCCGGACCAGGGCTGGCGTATTACGGTCTCCGGAACCTTACGGAGCCCTGGGCGGTCCACCTGCTCCGGGTGGATCTGGCGCGGTGTGAGCTGGGGCTCCAGGTGCTGGAAGCTCCCGTGCAGGGAGGAGAAGGGAAAGGCCGAAGCTCGGTCACCGAGCTTCTGTCCGGCGCTGAACAGGGGGTTTTGGGTGGGGTCAACGGGGACTTTTTCACCCCGGAAGGACTGCCGGTGGGAACCGAGGTGATAGGCGGCCAGATCCGCCGAGTCCGAGGTCGCCCCGCCTTCGCCTGGCATCCCCAGGATGATCCTTGGATGGGAGTGCCCAGGATGGAAGGGGACTCGGTTCTGGTTCTGGGGTGGAAGCTGTCTCGCTCCCAGAGCGATGGCGAGACGGAGGTGATTGGGGGTTTCCCACTCCTACTCCGGAATGGGCACCGAGTGGGGGATCTGGAAGTTTCCCAACGACCCTCCTTCGCCGCTGAGCGGCACCCTCGCACGGCAGTGGGATTCGATTCGGACGAGGATCTCCTTTGGGTGGTGGTAGTGGACGGTAGGCAACCGGGTTATTCGGCTGGGATGACCCTCCCGGAGTTGACTGCCCTCCTGGAGGTTTTGGGTGTGGAAGAGGCCATCAACCTGGATGGGGGTGGTTCCTCCGTAATGGTCGTGGAGGGCAGAACCGTGAGCCGCCCTTCGGACGCCGAAGGGGAACGTCCCGTGGTGAACGCTCTGGGGATTCGTCGGGACCCAAGCCTCTGCGCGTCCAGCTTCTAGGATTTCAGGGAGAGCCTCCCTAGCCCTCCCAGGACTCACCCTTCCAACACATCTGCCAGAAAAGCCACTCGTAACGGGTGGAGGTGAGAAATATCTCCAGGAGGCGTTGTCTCTTGTCTTCAGAAATTCCAATCGCCAAGCGGTCCATTTCAATTCGAAGCCAATCAAGAGCCTGGGCGAACTCCTCCGAGGCGTACTGGGTGATCCAGTCGGAGTACCTCTGGTCGGGGGGAGGGCCAGCTTCGGCCAGCTTTCGGGCCAGGTATACGTATCCCCAGGCACAGGGGAGGAGAGCTGCCAGAAGGTCCAGCATGTCTCCATCCGCCGCAGTCCTGACCAGGAAATCCGTATACGCCCGGGTTGTCGGCCACATGGGCTCCGCTTCCAGGTCGGCCGGTGTCAGGTTGAAGCGGACGGCATACTGCCTGTGCAGCTCCATTTCGGTATTCAGCGTCAGGTCCAGCACTCCGGCGTACCAGCACATGGATTCAAGGCGATCTGCCTTTGCTGCGGCCCAGGCGAAGACTCGGGCGAATTCCTCGAGGTAGCGGTAGTCCTGCAACACCCAACGCTTGAACCGTTCCTCGTCCAGGGTGCCATCGCCCAGCCCCTTCACGAAGGGGTGTTGAAGCTGATTCGCCCAGAGGGGTTCGGCGGCGGCGTAGAGTTGGTCGGTGAGGCTCATGGTTTCTCTTTCGGTTGGGGTGGGTGAGGCCTCTCCCACCCCCGCTCATTCGGTAGTCTCAACTGCGAGCTGGCCATTCGCTTCGCTACTGGAGGCTCGCTCCGGGGAGAGAGAGACACAGGCTCCTTGAGGGACCGCATGAGGGACCGGTAGATTCCGCGTGAAGAAGATGGCATAACCGGGAAGCCTCAACAACCGGAGCATTTCATGGCTCGGCGAACGGCAATACTCGTCCTCCTCTGGATCTTTCACGCCCCTTTGGCCGGTCAGGGTCGGGGTTTTCAACCGGAGGATTATTTCAGCATCGTCTCTGTGTCTCAGGTGGCCGTGTCGCCAACCGGGGATTTCGTGGCTTTCACCGTGGGCACCGTGGTGGAAGAGGAGAACACGCGACACCAGGAGATCTGGCTTCAGCCTCTCAGGAACGGCCGACCGGATGGGGACGCGTTCCCCATCACCAATCCCACCGCAGAGTCCTCAGCTCCGTCCTGGTCCCCGGATGGGGTCCTCCTCTCCTTCTCCTCCAAGAGAGGAGAGGATCCCAACACCGTCTGGTTCCTGAGGGTGGAGGGTCCCGGTGGGGAGGCCTTCCACATCGATGGCGTGGAGGGGGCCCCCTCCTGGTCCCCCGCCGGTGATTGGATCGCCTATACGAAGGCTCCGGATTCCGAGGACGGTGATGAAGACTCGGTGGGCCGTGATGGATGGGTTGCCCCGGACGCCATCACGTCCACCCTGGACGAGGAACGGTTCGACGGAAGGGTCATCACCTCCATCCGTTACAAGCGGGATGGGGTCCTGACCCTGCGTCCCCATTTTTCGGTGTCCGGGAAGAGCCAACTTTTCCTGGTACCTGCCCAAGGCGGGGTAGCCCGGCGCCTCACCGACCTTCCCTTCGATGTGGGTTCAGTGGTCTGGTCCGAGAGCGGCCGCCAGATCTTCTTTACCGGCGACGAGTACGAGGACGATGAGCTCAACGACGAGAACACGGTGGATCTCTGGGCCGTGTCCGTTTCAGGTGGCCCGGCCCGTCGCCTCACCACCAACCCCGGATCCGAATCCAGCCCCTCCGTGTCCCCTGATGGCCGCCGGATGGCGTTCCTATCCAGCCCGGCCAGGGGCGAGGAGACCGATCTCATGGTGGTGGAAATCGGCTCCGATGGGAGTTTCAGGGGAGAGCCACTCAACCTCACCGCGGACTGGGAGCTACGGCCAGGGAATCCGAAATGGACCCACGCAGGAGATTTCCTTCGATTCAGCACTGGAATCGGTGGTAACACCCATCTATTCGGGGTCCCTGCATCTGGCGGCCGAGTGGAGCAGATCACAACCGGAGACCGTCGCCTCTCGGCCTTCTCCTTCTCCGACGACGACCAGATCATGGCCTTCACCTCCACCGACGCCGTCACACCCACGGAACTCTACGTAGCCACGGGAGATGGCTCCACCGAGCAGAAAGCCACAGGGTTCAACGATGCCTGGCTTCGGGATGTGACGCTCATTCCCGCTGAACGCCTCACCTGGACCGTCGGGGACGGGACGGAGGTGGAGGGGTGGGTCATCAAACCTGTGGGATACCGGGAGGGCACATCCTATCCCCTGATCCTGAAGATCCATGGTGGGCCCCACGGCGCATATGGGAATACATTCTTCCCGACCTTCCATGTCCTCTCCGCTGCCGGGTTCTTCGTTCTTTATCCCAACCCGAGGGGATCTTCCGGTTACGGGCACGAGTTCCAGTACGCGACCCGAGGGGAATGGGGGATCGTGGACAAGGAGGATTACCTGGGTGGGGTCGATGCTGCACTGGCAAGATACCCGGATGCCGACCCCGATCGCCTGGGCGTGAGCGGCGGGAGCTATGGCGGGTTCATGACCAACTGGCTCACGGCGACCACTGCCCGTTTCCATGCCGCCGTCACCTCCCGGTCGATTACGAACTGGGAGAGTTGGTATGGGGTTTCGGACGCTCAGGGCCTGACGGAGTTGGAGTTTTTCGGCCCTCCGTGGGAACAGAGGGACCTCTACCGTCGCCTGTCACCCATCTCCTACGTGGAGAATGTCACGGCCCCCACCCTCATCATCCATTCGGAGAATGACTACCGGACGCCGATTGCAGATGGTGAGCAGTGGTTCATGGCCCTCAAGAAACGAGGGGTTCCGGTGGAGATGGTTCGATACCCCCGCTCTTCCCATGGCCTTTCCCGCACCGGGGAACCATGGCTCCTGGTGGACCGATTGGAGCGAATCCGAAGCTGGTTCGTGCATTTCCTCTTGGAGAATCGGGGCTGAGGGCTGGGGCTCTGAGGGGTTTACTCAATAGTCATGATCGAGTCCGAAGAAATCCCTGTTCCCGGTGTCCGGGGATTGGACCACACGGCCGATGTGGGATTGGAAATCCGTGCGCCGGACCTTTCAGAGTTATTTCGCCGGGCAGCGTTGGCGGCGATGTGGCTGGTGTTGGAACGGCAACCCGGGCAATCCGGGGAATACCCTCTACCGGCTCAAGAAGGTGAGACCAGGAGCATCGAGCTTGCTGAAGAAGATCTCTCGATGCTCCTTCGTTCCTGGCTCCGAACGGTCCTTTTCTGGGAAGAGACAGAGGGGTGTGTGGCCATCGAAGCGAAGCTGATTTTCCTTCCGACGCCCCTTTGCGGTAGCCCCGATGGGCAGGGCTGTGGCCTTCAAGGCGAGGTCGTTGGACGATTCGACCTGGGTCCCCGGGTTCGGGAGGTCAAAGGGGTCACCCTTCACGGCCTTCGAGTGGAACGCCTGGAGAGTGGGTGGCTCGGGAGGGTAATTTTCGATGTCTAGCAGGCAAGGGGAGATCCCGAGGAGGTAAGATTGGAGCTGGTCAGATTGGATCCCCACCGTTGGTTGATCCCCCGCCAGGGGAAAATGAGGGTGGACGGTCTCATCTTCGCCGATGAGATCCTCATGCAGGATATCCGGAGGGGCGAGGCGGTGAAACAGGTGGCCAATGTGGCTGAACTCCCGGGGATTGTGGGTCGTTCCATCGGCATGCCAGATATCCACTGGGGCTATGGATTCGCCATTGGTGGGGTCGCTGCCTCCGATCGGGCCAGGGGCGGAGTCGTGTCTCCAGGCGGCGTGGGCTATGACATCAATTGCGGTGTCCGCCTGCTGCGCTCCAACATTCGTTCCCAGGATCTCCGGC
>JAUXEE010000028.1 GCA_030618065.1 Gemmatimonadota bacterium | reverse complement strand
GGGGTTCTTCTCAGTCTCCGATGGTGCCTAGCTTACCTGAAGATCGAGAGAGGCCTTGGCGCTACGGGGTGTCCGGGTCGTAGGGCATCATGCCGATGGGAATGAACTCTAAGTCCACTCCCGGAGTGACCGAGTGAGAAAACGCCGGCATGGGCCCACCGTCGAGGGTGAACGTCGTTCTGGCGGTGTGCTTGAGCCAGAGAACCTTGTCAGGATGCGGCGTCCCGTCCAGGACTGTGACAAGCTCGTGGTAGTGCATGTAGCCTCGCATGGCGTAGTCCGCAGCCTTCTCCTCCGTCCACACGTCGATGATTCCATGCACAACGTAGAGCAACTCTCCGTCATCGGCGTCCGACGACCACCACTTAGACATGCCGAAGGGGCCCGTGTTGAAGTGTTTTCCCTGTAGCTGACCCTTCCCTCCGACGATCCAGTAATGGCCCGGGATGTCGGTGGCCCCGCCCGGTCCGTCCGGCGCCCCGGCCAGGTAGTAGTTGGTGCCATCCACGCTGACCATGGGGGCGTGTTTGAACCCTCCGGCGTTTACGCGCGAGAACTCCGCGCGGTCCGGCGTGAATGGTTGGGTCACTTCGTCGGCGCAGCCTACCATGGTGAGGGCGACGAAGAGCCCTAGTGTCATGTCAACCTTGTAATGTCGTAATAAGAGTCGTATCTTTGCTTCATCATCCACTGGGGAGGTTGGGAGATGAAGAGATACGTCGTAACGCTGACCAAAGAGGAGCGCGAAGCCATGGGCGCGCTCACTTCGAGAGGCAAGCACAGATCCCAGAAGATTCTCAATGCGTTGATCTTGCTGGACTGTGATGAGGGCGAATTTCAAACGGAGCGCTCAACCAACGAAGAGATAGCCCGAGTGCTGAACATCAGCATGAGGAAGATCGATCGCGTGAAGAAGCGGTTCGTCGTCGATGGCCTTGAGATTTGCCTGAACGGGAGGAAGGGCAGCCGCGTTTACCCAAGGAAGGCGGACGGCGATTTTGAAGCTCATCTGGTGGCACTGAGCTGCAGTGAACCGCCCGAAGGTTTCGCGAGGTGGTCGCTGAGGTTGTTGGCAGACAGGGCCGTCGAACTGGACTACATCGATAGCGTGTCGCACGAAACGGTCCGCCAGGTTCTAAAAAAAACGAACTCAAGCCCTGGCGGCAAAAAGGATGGGTAATACCACCGGATCAAAACAGCAGCTTCGTCGCGCATATGGAAAGGGTGTTGGACATCTACAAGCGTCCATACGATCCGTTGCACCCTGTGGTGTGCATGGACGAATCTCCCAAGCAGCTCATCGCGGAAACGAGAGTCCCGATCCCGGGATCACCAGGACGGGTGGCCAGGCACGACTACGAATACAGGCGTTGCGGCGTCTGTACGGTGTTCCTGGCTTCTGAACCTCTGGTCGGGAAGCGCATGGCGAGGGTCAGAGAAAGAAGAACGAAGCGGGACTGGGCCTATTTCATCGAAGAGATCGCTGGCCACTACGAAGAAGCGGAGAAGATCACGCTGGTCATGGACAACCTGAATACCCATGTGCCGGGATCACTTTATGAAACGTTTGCCCCTGACAAGGCCAGGGCGTTATGGGATCGATTCGAGTTTGTGTATACCCCCAAACATGGGAGTTGGCTGAACATGGCCGAGATTGAGCTGAACGTTCTCACGGGGCAATGCCTGAACAGAAGACTGGACGACATCGACGTGGTCCGCCGTGAGGTCGAGGCATGGGAGCAATACCGAGACAACAAGAACGCCAAAATCAATTGGCAATTCACGACCCCCGACGCTTGCATCAAGCTATCTCGACTCTATCCGACACTCGATGGTTGACGCGACACTAGAGCTTTGGGAAAACGCATTTCGGTCCTCCTGTTCGGGGTGTCTCGGTTACGGTATCCCAGAGCCGGCAGGCGGACGCCACCCTTTTGGGCACCGGGATCGCTCCATCGTCTCCAGCTCGTGAGATCAGTAGAATACGTCATGAAGGAAAATGGTTCCCTGACTCCCTGGATTCCCCTGGGAACGGGGCCAAGACCTTTTGGAGAGGAGCGTCGCCGTCGGTTTCCCTGACCAGTTGAGGCTCCAGTCATAGTCGGTGAACTCCACCCGGAAACGCCCACTTTGGAGGAGCTCTTTGACAGGCCCTGAGGGATGGAACCGGGCTATGAATCCGCCCAATCCGGCGGTACCCGCGGGGAAATCCTCCCTGTACCAGTCGAAGATGGGGCTCAGGTAGGCCACGCCCTCCGCCGTGTCGATGCGATTCTTGGCAGGGCTTTCCGCCAGGAACGCCCTGGCCTGATCGCCGAGTTGCCGGTCCAGGCGTTCTCCCACGTAGGCCTCGTTCCTGAGGGGTGGGCAACCTATCGCAGCGCATACCAGGGCGAAGTGGATCCTGGGCTCGGAAAAGCGCTTGCGGATGATCTCCTGCTCGATCTCGTCCAGGGTCCAGACGCTGCCGGCCACCTCCGCGAGGCGTTCCTTCCACGGCCCCTTCCCGCCGAAGAGCCCAAGGGTCTTGTTGATGTTTCGGATGGACTTCCGTTCGCCGCGACGGTTGATGAGCTCGATGGTGTGGGCGTTGTAGGCGTTGATCCAGAGGGACAGCCGCTCTGACTCAGGAAGGGGATCCAGGTGGGCCTGGGCGAGGGTGGTGAGCCGGAGGGTCTGGAACCACAGGGATGGTGTGGGGATTATTGCGGTGTCGATTTCCCGCCGTTTCACACATAGGAAGGCCAGTGTTCGATCCCGTCCTGCGTCCCATGAAAGACCAGCTCCTCGGTCCCCTCGCCCGGGCTCTGCCGGGGGTACATCCCGGGGCCATCACGGCTCTCGCCCTCTTTGCGGGTCTCGGTGCGGCAGGCGCAGCATGGCGGGGTGCGTTCGCGGTGGGCCTGGTCCTTTGGCTGGGGAACCGCCTTCTCGACGGCCTCGACGGGGCCGTAGCCCGCATCAACGGAAGGTCCAGTGACCTGGGCGGTTACCTTGACCTGGTGGCCGACTTCGTCGTCTACGGAGCCATACCGGCAGCCCTCGCCCTCCGGCCCGGCGCTTCACCCGAGCTCATCCGGGCCGCAGTGCTCCTTCTGGCGGTCTTCTATGTGAACGCCGCGGCGTGGATGGTGCCCTCGGCGCTTCTGGAAAAGCGCGGATATGGGGTAGGCGCACGGGGAGAGCCTACCTCGGTGACCATTCCGGAGGGGCTCGTTTCCGGAAGTGAGACCGTGCTTTTCTTCAGCCTATTCTTCCTCCTCCCCTCGCACCAGGTGGCCCTCTTTCTGCTCATGGCTGCCCTGACGGGGATCACCGCGCTTCAGCGGGTGATCTGGGGGTTCCGAGAATTCGGGTCGAAGCCCGCCGCCCATCCTGATCCAGAACGCGAAGAAGGAGCACAGGTGACCATGGCATTCGAGATGGTCGGCGAGGCCGACCGCAGGCTCATGGAGAACGTCCGGCCTGAGATTTGGACCAACCCCGAAGCTGAGGACCGATACGACCTCGTGGTGGTGGGGGCGGGGACGGGTGGCTTGGTGAGCGCGGCCATCGGAGCGGCATTGGGAGCCAAGGTGGCGCTGGTGGAGCGGGCCCTCCTGGGGGGAGACTGCCTCAACTACGGGTGTGTGCCTTCCAAAGCCGTGATCCGGGCCTCCCGGTCCTGGGTCGAGGCTCGGGACTCCGCCACCCGCTTCGGAGGCCCAGCGGTGGAGGGGGGCGGGGACTTCCCATCGGTCATGGAGCGTATGCGGGAGCTTCGGGCCGACCTCAGCGAGGTGGACGCTGCCGACCGCTTCCGCTCCCTGGGGGTGCATGTCTTCCTGGGAGAGGCGCTGTTCGACGGTCCCGAGTCGGTCGTGGTGGGCGATACCCGCCTCCGGTTCCGCCGGGCCATCCTGGCCACCGGTGCCCGGGCAGCCGTTCCCCCTATCCCGGGGTTGTCGGAGGTCTCCTTTCTCACCAACGAGACGGTGTTCAATCTCACCGAGCTGCCGGAGCGTTTTCTGGTCCTGGGTGCGGGCCCCATTGGCTGCGAGCTTGCCCAGGCGTTCGCCCGGTTCGGGAGCCATGTCACGATCCTGGAGACGGCCGACCGGCCTGTCCGTCGTGAAGAGCCTGAGGCCTCGGCGGCCTTACGTTCATCCCTGGAGGGGGACGGTGTCGCCTTCGAGGGTGGCGCCAGGGTGGTGGAGGTGGCGGCCCGGGGCGACGTCAAGGTTGTCACCATCGAACAGGGTGGAGGCAGGCGCGAGGTGGAGGGCGACGCCCTGCTGGTGGCCGTGGGACGTGCGCCCAACGTGGATCTGGGGCTGGAATCTGCCGGGGTGGCCTACAGCCTCCGGGGGGTCGAGGTGGACGACCGGTTGCGGACCACGAACCGGCGCATCTATGCGGTGGGCGACGTGGCTTCGGTCTACCAGTTCACCCATGTGGCCGATGCCCAGGCCAGGATCGCCGTGCGCAACGCCCTCTTCTTCGGGCGAGGGAAGTCGAGTGACCTGGTGATCCCAGCCGCTACCTACACCAGCCCCGAGATCGCCCGGGTGGGGCCAACGGTGCGGGAATTCGGGGAGGCGGGTGTGGCGGTGGAAACCATCACGATACCCTTCCACGAGGTGGACCGGGCCCGGTTGGACGGAGACGAAGAAGGATTCGTCCAGGTACATGTCCGGGAGGGGAAGGACGAGATTCTCGGGGCCACCATCGTGGCTCCCCATGCGGGGGATCTCATCGCCCAGATGACCCAGGCCATGAAGCTGGGGGTCGGACTCGAGAAGCTGGGGGACGTCATCTTTCCCTACCCCACGACGGCCGAAGCCCTGCGAAAAGCCGCCGATAAGTACCGTCGTCGGCGGCTTACGCCCCGGACCCGTCGCATCTTCGACCTCTTCTTCAGAGTCAGTCGCTTCCTGCCTTGAGAGGTTCTGGGAAGGGCGCCGGCGGGGGGCTTCCACTTTCGTCCTCGGCCAGGCTGTCGTCCGGTTCCGTGGCGGCCCGGAGGGCCCGGCGGGCGATCCGGGTCACGAAAAGGGTGACGGCCACCGTGGCTATAAGGCCCACCGCCAAGAAGGCGTACTCCCCGGCACCCCGCTCCCCGGCGCCGCTGGCGCTCATGGCCACCTGTCCAGCGGCGAACCCCGCGTAGACGTACATGAAGGTCCCGGGCGCCATCCCCACGGCGCTGGCCATGACGTAGTCCCGCAGGCGCACCGCCGTTAGCCCCAGGGCGTAGTTCATGAGGGTGAATGGGAAGGCAGGGGAGAGACGGAGGAGGAAGATGAGTCTCGGGCCCTCGCGCCCCACCGCCTCATCCATGGCTGCGAGGCGGGGGTCGGCCCCGATCCGCCGCTCCAGCGCTCCGCGGGCGAGATGGCGGGAGACCAGGAAGGCCAGTGTCGCCCCCAGGGTGGCTCCAGCCAGGGTGAAGAGGGTTCCCCTGGCCAGGCCGAAGATGGCTCCCGACGCCAGGGTGAGAAGCGAGCCCGGGACCCAGGCCACGGTAGCCACAGCATAGAAAGCGATGAAAGCGATGGCGGCCCAGGGGCCGAGGCCCCGTACAGCCTCCAGGGCCCGGGGGACGAGGTCGGCGCCCTGCCGGGCCAGGTAAAACACTCCAGCTCCGAGGATCAGGGCGGCGGCAGCCTTCCATACGACCGACGCTTTCGTGCGCCCAACCTTCATCTTCTCCTCTTCTCTCTTTCCGCCTCCTGGAACTCCACCCCGAGTGGAAGATCGTTGGCTGTGTCGGTTCAATGCTCCCAATCGGGGAACCATCGAAACGGTTCCTGGGAAATCCAGAATAACCGTTGACAGACAGTTGGGGGAGTAATATTCTGTGCATATGCACATAAAGAGATTACATGCCGAGGCCCGAAGACAGCGGATGGTCCGACTGGAACTGGGCCACCGAGGAAGAGGATGATCATGCGGTTGTGCAGTCCGACCCTGGATGACGGTGGTCTCGACGCAGCCCTCTCAGAGCAGTTCGGCAGAGCTCCGTTCTTCACGCTGGTGGATACCGAGACCCAAGCAGTGGAGGTGGTACCGAACGAAGACTTCGGTCATGAGGAGGAAGAATGTAATCCCCTCCGCTGTCTCGAAAGGGAGCGAATAGATCTGGTAGTGTGTCAGGGACTGGGGCAGAGAGCCGTCACTCAACTGAGTGAAGCAGGGATTCCCTTCTTCATCACGTGGAAATCGGATGTCAGGGCGATTCTCGCCGCCCACCGGGAGGGACGGCTGGGTGCGATAGCCTCCGAGGATTGACGGCTTTCCGGATCGGAAATGACGACCGCTGGATCGATGGCCCTCTTTTTGCTCTTCCTCTCTCAAGCGCTCCTCAGGCTCACGGGATAGTTGACCGTCAAATCCCAGTTGTCTTGGGGATTTCAGGATGTGTCACCAAGAAGATGAAGCTCACGAAAGTGGCGATTAAGGATGAAAGAGCCAAAATATGGACACATTGACACATGACGATATGTCTCCACGAGGGGATGGCCCGGATCACGAGGTTGAGAGTGGGTCAGGAAAGGGGTTCATGCTCGATTGGGAAGCTCTGTGGGAGGCGACCAAGTGCCTGAAGTCCGTAGCTCATCCCGTTCGATTGCGCATGCTCGAGCTCCTTTCGGACGGGGAATACACGGTTGGGGAGTTGGCCGATCTCTGCGAGGTCGAGCCGGCCGCAGCCTCTGACCACCTGGGTCGACTCAGGGACCGGGGCATCCTCTCCCAAGACCGCCGCGGTAAGCATGTCTATTACCAGATTTCAGCTCCGGCTGTTGACGGAATCGTCCACTGTATGCGCTCCAACTTCGGCCCCGAAGCCAACCGGCCGAGCCGACGGTGCGGGAACTGAACCCGGAAACCAGAACAGGCACCATCATGTCCGACAAGATCCATCCCCTTTCGGGGGAAGAGACTCCGGTAGGCCGAACACCCGGATGGAAGGCCCTCGCCCTCATCGTGGGCGTTGCCATCTTCTTACCCATGTACGCTCTCCTCTCTGGTGGAGAGGAGGTCCTGGATGATCCCTGGGCTTTCGTGGGGGAGCGTGCCCCCGTCACGGATCATTCTGGCCTCATGCCCGGGCCTTACCAGACCGGGGAGGATGTGACACGGGCTTGCCTGGATTGCCATGAGGGGGAGGGCCACGAGCTTCTCCAGACCTCCCATTGGCGATGGGAGGGTGAGCCCGTACAGCTTCCTGGCCGCCCGGAGCCTGTCAGCATGGGGAAGAAGAACGTCATCAACAACTTCTGCATTTCGGTCCAATCCAACTGGAGCGGATGCACATCCTGTCACGTGGGTTATGGGTGGGTGGACGACGACTTCGACTTCGGGAACACGGAGAAGGTGGATTGCCTGGTCTGCCACGACCAATCCGGGCAGTACGCCAAGGGCTCGGGAGGCTACCCCGGCCCGGAGGTGGACCTGGCGGCGGCGGCTCAAAGCGTGGCCACCCCCACCAGGGATAATTGCGGGGGTTGTCACTTCAGGGGTGGCGGAGGAGACGCGGTGAAGCACGGAGACCTGGATGAATCTCTCTCCAACCCCACGGCCCGGGTGGACGTTCATATGGGTACCCACGGGCTGATCTGCGTCGACTGCCACACCACCGAAGACCATGCCATGAAGGGCAGAGCCCTCTCGGTGAGCGTGGATAATAAAAACGAGGTTCAGTGTACCGACTGCCACCTGGCCGAACCTCACGAGGACACCCGCCTCAACAGTCACGTTTCGGCAGTGGCCTGCGAAAGCTGCCACATTCCCCAGGTGGCCATCCGAGAGGCCACCAAGACCCATTGGGATTGGTCGGCCGCAGGCCAGGACCTCCCAGAAGACGCCCATGAATACCTGAAGAAGAAGGGCCGCTTCGAATACGAAGCTGGGCTGGTGCCGGAGTATTTCTGGTTCAACGGCCGTGGGGATCGTTATCTCCTCGGCGACACCATCGATCCCAGCATAGCCACGGAGCTGAATCCCCCCTTGGGAGATATCCGGGACCCGGAAGCGAAGATCTGGCCATTCAAGGTGCATCGGGCCACTCAGATCTACGACACCCGGTACAAGACCCTCATGGTTCCTCAAACCGTGGGGGAGGGGGCCTATTGGGATGTCTTCGATTGGGATCAGGCTCTACGCATGGGGGCCCAAGCCTCCGGCCTCCCGTACAGCGGCAGTTACGACTTCGCCAACACGGTGATGTATTGGCCCCTCTCCCACATGGTCCAACCAGCGGAAAACGCCCTCCAATGCCGGGACTGCCACACTCCTCAGGGTCGACTGGACTGGCAGGCATTAGGGTATCCCGGTGATCCGGGAGGTTGGGGAAGCCGCGACCTCCGGTCGATTTCCAATGGGACCGTGGCGGACGGGGCCCCGGCCAGTGGACAAGATCGAGGAGGCGTCCGATGAGGCGCCCGTCATCCCCTTGGATTCTGGGGCTCCTGTCGGCGCTCCTCCTGGTCCTGGTTGCGCCGCGGACGACCGGGGCCCAGTTGCCGCCCGAGGCACGGATCCACCCCCCGGTCGTTCTCCTGGATACTCTTGGGCAGAACGTGCTGGTATCCGGGGGACCGGTTTCTCCCCTGGCCACCTGCGGAGAGTGCCATGACGTGGAGTACATTTCCACCCACTCCCAGCATGGGGGCCCGGGCCTGGAGGCGGCGGCCCCGCCCCCCTGGGCGGTATCGAGCCGGCCCTGGACTCCTCCGACGCCGGATGGGGTCGAAATGAACTGCTTCCTTTGCCACACCCCCCGTCCCGCGAACGAGGCGCGTGTGGCCGCGCTGGGAGCCGACCTGGGGAGCTGGGTTGCTACGGCAACCCTGGAAAACTCCGGGATCGTGACCAGGGAGAACGAAGGTTGGGTTTGGGATCCGTCAGCCTTCGATGCCCGGGGTCAGGCATTGGACACGCTCCTGGCTCTACAGGGTCCGACCTCCCACAACTGCGCTCAATGTCATGGCATCGCGGGTGATGACATGGAAGTTCCGGTGACCCTCGCCGGGCTCAGATCCGGAAGCCTGCTGACGCTGACACGAGGGGAGATCTTCTCACCTCAGAAGATCTCCGAGTCCGGTGTGAACCTGGTGGGGAAGGAGTCCCTGGCTCGCTCCTGGGATGTCCATGCTGAACGTCTCCTGGAATGTTCGAATTGCCATTTCTCAGTCAACAACCCCATCTATCGCAAAGAGTCCGAAGCGACCCAACCGTTGGGGCTGAAGTTCGACAGCCGGCGGATGCCTTTGGGGGCCTACCTTCAGAGGCCGAGCCACAACTTTGCCGGCGAGACCGCTCCGATGGGCCAGACCCTGTCCGCAGAAGCTCTCGGCTGCGAATCCTGTCATGATCCCGAGCCAACCCACGAATGGCTCCCCTACGCCAAGCGCCATACGGATGCTCTGGCCTGTGAGCTTTGCCACTCTCCCATGCTCTACTCGGTGGCAGTGGAGTCGGTGGACTGGACGAGCCTGAACGACAGGGGTGAACCGACGGTCACATGGAGGGGCTGCGCGGCGGGTTGCGAGACCGCAGCCACGGACCTGGTAAGGGGCGTCGAGCCGGCCGTTCTGGCCAGGGTGGATCAAGACGGGCGAACCCGCTTGGCTCCCTACAACCTGGTGACGAGCTGGTACTGGGTCGGAGGAGCCGAAGCTGAGCCGTTGGGTTTGGATCTGGTGGCCTCAGCCCTGGAGAGGGGGAGCGGGAGTGTGGATGAGGTGGCGGGCCGCCTGGAGGCCCTGGGGATCGAAGAACCCAAGATTATTGGGGAAGTCAAGCCCTATCCCGTTCATCATGGCATAGCGGAGGGGCAGTGGGCTACCCGAGATTGCCAGTCCTGCCACGACCAGGACTCCCGCCTGGCTCGGAGCGTGGTCCTGGCGGATTCAGCTCCGGGTGGAGTGATCCCCACTCTCGTTTCGGACGCCGATGGGATGTTGGCTGGAGTGATCGAGCCGGACGAGGATGGACGTATGGTGTATTCGCCGCGGACCGCGTCAGCCGGCTTGTACGTTCTTGGTCATGACGCGGTCCGGTGGGCGAATCTCCTGGGGATTCTGGCCATCCTTTCGACCCTATTGGGGGTCGCCGTTCACGGAGGCATTCGCTGGATGGCGGCTCGAAAACGCCCTATCGGCGATCATGCGCATGGACCTCCGGTGTACATGTACACCACCTATGAGCGGGTTTGGCACTGGTTACAGGCCCTGGCCATCATGATGCTGCTTTTCACCGGGATCGAGATCCACGCCACATCCCTCGGCCTCATGGACTTCGCTCTGGCGGTGAGGGTCCATAACATCCTGGGCTTCGTCGTCCTGGCCAATGCGGTCTTCGCAGCCTTCTATCACCTGGCCAGCGGAGAGATCAAACAGTATCTGCCCGAGCCGAGAGGGTTCTTCGGACAGGCATTCATCCAGGCCAGCTTCTATCTCTCGGGGATCTTCAAGGGGGAATCGCATCCCTTCGAGAAATCACCGGCTCAGAAGCTGAATCCCCTTCAGCAGATCACATACTTGGGGATCTTGAACGTTCTTCTTCCTCTGCAGATCATCACCGGGGTCCTCATCTGGGGGGTCCAGCGCTGGCCTGCTGTGGACGGATATCTGGGAGGCCTGACCTTCCTGGCGCCACTCCACGCTCTGGGTGCGTGGCTTTTTGCCGCGTTCCTTCTCATCCACGTGTACCTGACCACCACCGGCCCCACTCCCACGGCCAATATCCGGGCCATGGTGGTAGGGTGGGAGGCCACCGAAGCCCCTGAAGGGAGCTCGGAAGCCCTATGAGAACCGACATGAACGATAAGAAATACGTGAACCCCTACGTGGCCGGTGTGCTTCTCGGCCTGGTCCTGTTCGGCGCCTACTTCCTGACGGGAACCGGCCTCGGTGCTTCAGGCGGCATGTCCCGATTTGTCGTATCGGCTCAGGACCTGGTCGCGCCAAGGCACGTGGATCGGGTCGGGTACCTGGTTGGGATGGCCGGAGGGGAGTTGAACCCTCTGGACCACTGGATTGTCCTGGTCACCCTGGGGACGCTCCTTGGCGGAGGCCTCTCGGCATTTTGGAATAAGCGGATGAAGATGGAAACCCAGAAAGGTCCCAGGATCTCCGTCCGAACCCGATGGGTCATGGCAATCCTTGGCGGAGTCCTTATGGGATTTGGGGCCCGCTTGGCCCGGGGTTGCACCTCCGGCCAGGCCATTTCCGGCGGGGCTGTTCTCTCCGTAGGAAGTTGGGCGTTCATGCTGGCGGTTTTTGCCGGCGGCTACGCCCTGGCCTACTCCGTCCGTCGTCTCTGGACCTGACCGAGAACCGAAAGGAGTCGTTATCATGGCACCCTTTGCGCTGGTTGACGATCTCGGGAAGGTTGGGGCCTACGCTATCTACCTTCTCATCGGGATCGCTTTCGGGATCACGCTGGAATTGGCCGGCTACGCGAATTCGAAGAAACTCGCGAACCAGTTCTATCTGAAGGACATGACCGTCCTCAAGGTGATGTTCACGGGTATCATCACCGCCATGGTCCTTATCTTCCTGGCCTCGGCTCTGGGGCTTCTCTCCTACAATGACATCTACGTGAACCCCACCTACCTGTGGCCAGGCATTGTCGGAGGTCTGATCATGGGAGTGGGCTTCATCCTCGGTGGCTTTTGCCCGGGAACATCTCTGGTGGCTCTGGCCAGCTTGAAGGTGGACGGGTGGTTCTTCTTCTTCGGAACGCTTCTGGGGGTTTTCCTTTTCGGGGAGTCGGTGGCCCTGTTCAATGATTTCTTCTTTTCCTCCTATATGGGGCGATTCATCCTTCCCGAATGGCTGGGGGTTTCCACCGGGGTGACGATCCTTCTCATCGTTCTCATGGCTTTCGGGGCCTTCTGGGCGGCGGAGAAGGCCGAGACCGCGTTTGGTCCGGGGGTCGGGGATGCCAAGCCCATCGGTGGCGCCCTACGTTTGGCCGGGGTCGGCGGACTCCTGGTTCTGGCTCTCACCGTCATGGGGATGGGGCAACCCTCACCAGCCGAAAAGTGGGAAATGATGGAAGGCGACAAGGCTCCCCTCCTGGAGGACCGGCAGGTGCAAATCCATCCGGGAGAATTGATCCAGGTGGCCACCAACCGGCAGTTGAAGCTCATGGTCATGGATGTGAGAAAGGAGAGGGACTACAACCTCTTCCACATCCTGGACTCCAGGCGGGTTCCTCTCGAAGATCTGGCGAGGGGGGACCTCACGAAGGAGCTCCTGGATGAGCCTGCGAACGCGTTGATCGTTCTTGTTTCCAACGATGAGGCGGAGGCTACCGAAGGCTGGAAGTACCTCGTTGCTGAGGGGATCATGAACGTCTACCTCCTGGAGGGGGGGATCAACGGGTGGTTGGATGCTTTTGCGGAAGACGGGGCATGTATGGAGTGTTGGCCCATGGACCCTGGCTCGGTGGAAGCGGGAGCCTTGAGGTGGTCCTTCCAGGCGGCTTTGGGCTCGAACCACCCCATCGCGAGCCTCGACCTTTTCAGAGATAAGGCCATCGCCTTCACACCGAAGGTGAAGCTGGAGGTCAAGGCACGACCGGCGGGGGGGTGCGGGTGATGGGGGCGTGCCCATGGCTTCGGCGCCAAAACCAACAGACTGTTCTGGCGCAGACCTCCCACTAGCCAACAACGTTGCCAGGTGTACATT
>JAUXEE010000250.1 GCA_030618065.1 Gemmatimonadota bacterium | reverse complement strand
CTAAAAACTCCTGGAATTACTGACCGTTCCTGCCGAAGGGCTTCGGTCCGACTCTTGCCTTTCCTCAAGGGTAGTCACGGATCCCCATCAATGAAAGGAGACTTATCATGCCCAGGCCGCGACTCCTTTTTCCGGTGGCCGTCCTTCTGGCTGCTTCCCTTCCGGCTCCGGCCCATGCCGCTCCCCAGGACTATGTGGTCATGGGGACTCCCCTGGTGAACCTTCGAACCGGCCCAAGCACCGACGCCATGGTGATCGGCAGGGCCGAAAAGGGAGACATATTCAAGGTCGTGGGTCAGACCGACGAGTGGTACAAGATCCTCATGTTTTCCGGTGAGGCCCGATACGTGACGAAATCGGACTTCGTCTATCCCCTGAGGGAGGACCAACTCGTCGAAGGTCATGGGATGAACCTTCCCCCCTCCACGGCCCGGTGCAGGGCCATCTTTTGGGACACGGATGACGGTTTGGACCGGGCGGCCCGGGAGGCCACCGAGATGATTCCCGTGACCCTGAACCGGGAACGGCACACCTATCTCAAGAAGGTCATGGAGGACCGCATCCTCCTGGAGATGTTCCACATCCATGGGATCCAGCCGGCCCTCTATCGTGAGCTGATGGCTGAGGCCCGTCGGGAGAAGTGGGGTTGAAGACCCGGAGCTAGGGAGCTTCCTTCTTGGGCCGCAAGTAGGCGAACCAGTATACGCCGGCCACCATGAGTGTCCCCCCCACGATGTTGCCCAGAGTTACCGGGATGAGGTTGTGAACGAAGCTATGTCCATTCAGGGCTGTCAGCTCCCCACTTCCCATTCCGAGAGAAGCCACCAAGCCTGGATGGGCCTTCAATAGCATCCCGAGTGGAATGAAATACATATTGGCGATGCAGTGCTCGAAGCCCAGGGCTACGAAGCCGGTGATGGGCCAGACGATGGCGAGGATTTTGTCGGTCGTGCTCCTGGCAGAGTGACACAGCCAGACCGCCAGGCAGACCAGAGCATTGCAGAGTACCCCCCGGACGAAGGCCTCCGTCCAGCCCAGATCGCACTTGGCTGCGGCGATTTCGAGGGCGTTCAGCGCCACGCCGTTGTCCGCCAGGCTCCACGTTCCCGACCAGTACACCAGGAGGGCCGTGCCCACTGATCCGAAGAGATTCCCCGCGTAGACCAGGCCCCAATTCCGCAGGACCTGGCGAGTCGAAATGGATCGGCTGGCCCAAGCCATGGCCACCATGTTGTTTCCGGTGAAGAGCTCTGCACCGGCCACCACCACCAGGATCAGACCCAGGGAGAAAGCGAATCCCCCCAGGACCCGGGTCGGACCGAACCCCATGGCAGGGTTCGTCGTGGCGAGGGTAGCGAAAGCAGCCCCCAGGCCAATGAAGGCGCCGGCGAGGAGGGCCAGAATGAGGGAATCGATCGCCGGCAGCCTTGCCTTCGCCACACCCACGTCGTGGACCCGTTGGGCCATCTCAGCTGGGGCATACGCATCGATGAGGTGTTTCATAGGTCCCTCAGCCCCAGAGTCCAGCCAGGAAATTTTCACCGCACTCGTACCGTGGTCGAAACGGTCCCTCCTTTTACCGAAGAATAGGTCACTTCCATGTTCCCGGACCCCCTGACCAGGTATTCGATGGTCTTGGTGGTCCGACCAGGATGCCCACTCCGGATCATGATTCGGCTCAGCTCCTCCTGGTCGATCATCCGGGTCTTCCCGGGCCGGTTCTTGTCCACCACCCATCCTGCCGCCACGATCTCGACGTTTCCGTCGGTGGTGAGAAGATCGGGCCTGACCACACGGTTGTTCATGGCCCGGGCGGTGATGCTCGGGATCAACCGCTCGTTGATGATGTCCACCTGGACCCTGTACAACCCGCCGCCCATGGTTTCCACCCGGGTTTCACCCATCCTCATGATAGGCATCTCGTCGGCGTGGTAGAGGGTGAAGGCCATGTTCCGGTGGAAGGTTTCCATGCTCATGAAGCGTGGATTGATCCGACCGGTGTACTTACCCCAGCCGCCCATCTCGACCTCCCCGTAGTCCGGGTGGTCGAAGGGAGTCCACTCTTCGTACATCTCGCCGAACTCCACGAAATCGTCGAAGAAGAACCTGGACCTCCCGGCGGACAGTGGGGAGAAAGGGTTGTTCATCTGCTCGGTCAGAAGCGGACTCTGGAAGTACTTCCCGCCGTTCCACAGCTCGTTCGAGAAGGAGAGGATGCCGTGCCCGTCGCTGGTCCAGTCGATGGATCCGCCGTGCACCGTGTAGAGTCCCCGCCAGATGATGAGGTAGTTGTACCAGGGGAGAATCCTCTCCCCGTTCTCACCGATCTCGTCGTACACCCGGATGTCGGAGGCCGGGAAGTCTCCGTACCAGGCAGATCCCGGAGGACGGAGAATCATCCCGCCGGAGTTATGGTAGGATTGCATTCCGGCGATGTTGGGGTGGGCTGCCAGGAAATCTTCCGTAGCTCGTGACTCCGGGGGCCGGAAAGGATAGTCCATGGACCCGCCCTGGATGTAATTGGGCTGCCAGTCCGCGGCATAGTTCCGGTTCGGGTCATAACCACCGGGGGGATCTTCATTCACCCGGCCGTCCCCGTCATTGTCCAATCCCTCTGATCCCAAGAGGACCCAATCACCTTTCTCCCCGGGCGCCACCGTTTCCATGATGCGAGAATCGTGCTGGTTCAATCGGTGAGTTCCCTCACCGGGGACGTACTTCCGGATCTGCTCGATGACACCGTTTTCGTTCAGGTCGTCGGGGCCGTCCTCGTCGAAGAGACCATCTCCGTCCGAGTCCACAGGAACATGGCCCGTCCGGGCCCCGGACCCTGTTCCGTCCATGAAGTAATCCCGTCCGTCCGGGTTGACGGTAGGTGCGATGTAGAACACCCGTTCGTCTACCATCCGTTGGATCTCCGGATTCCGGTCGTAGTTCTCCATGAGATACCAGATCGTGTAGAGACAGATCTCCCCACCCTGGATCTCATTCCCATGCACGTTGGCTTCGATGAACATCCCAGCCTTGCTCATCTCCGGACCCGTATCCGGGTTGTTGATGGTCATGACCCAGAGCTCTCGGCCCCCGTAGCTGTCCCCCATGGAGGTGAGAGTCAGGAATTTGGGCCAGGTCCGGGCCATGAGCTGCATCCGCTCACCCACCTCGTTGTGATCGAGCCAGCGGTCCCATGTGAGGTCCAGGGTATGGGGTGGATCAGAGCTCATTCCCTGAGCACCGAGCTTCGTAGACGTGGCCGCAAGGGCCACCGTGAGGGCGAGGGCGGCGAAAGAGGTTGCCGCCAAGAGTCGTGCGATTCTCATGATGGACCTCCTCACCTGAGGTTGATGGTGACGGTATCGTGTCCGGCCTTGACCGAGAGGAGCTTGATGTCCACCTGAGCCCCCTCCCTCCCCCGGATTACCCAGGTGACGCTCTCCCTGGCTCCGGAGCCGTTCAGGACGCCGATGGAAACCGTCTTGTCCGCGCCCGTCAGGATGTCATCATCGTCCACCTGGATCTGAACCAGGGTGGGTCCCACCGAGCGAGATGTCGTGCCGTGGCGGGTCGAGGTGGGGAAGAAGCCCCCGTTCTCCACGTCCACCTTGACGGTGAACACGCCACCGCCGTGAGCCGTGACCTCGGTATCCGCGATGCGTACCCTCGGAAGCATCCCTGCCAGCTTCACCAGGAACTCGCCGTGTCGGGCGCCAAGTTCGGGGAGTCGCTCCGCCGGTGGATTGTGGGTGACATAGGGAAGAAATCCACCGATCTCCACCTCACCCAACTCCGGATGCTGGAAGGGGGTCCAATCGGCGAATGCGTCGATCCCTGCAGCCTCCAACCCCTGGAGGATCTGGCCGTCTGCCCCGGCCCCTCCCTGGGTCGGGGCAGATTGGCCGCGCCCGCCAGGTCTGCCGCCGGGCATCATCCCTCCACCCGGAGGTGTTCGGGCGCCTCCCCCTCCTGCTCTGGCAGCTCCTTGGCGAGTGGTAGGCTCTTCAGGTGAATCCGCCTGCGGGCGTTGGCGCGCCGGACCTTCCGACTCTGCCTCCGGAATGCCCCAGCCGGGGGTGCTGAACGAGGGGACACCGAAGTGGAAGTAGCCGTACTGATAGAACGCCCCTTCCGGAGTACGGTGCACG
>JAUXEE010000118.1 GCA_030618065.1 Gemmatimonadota bacterium | reverse complement strand
CCTGGTCCTCGCCACCTACGGCCGGGGCTTCTGGATCATGGACGACGTGACTCCCCTCCAGCAGCTCACCGACGAGGTTCTGGCCTCCGACGCCCACCTCTTCCTTCCTCGGCCCACCTACCGGATGCACAGCATTACCGGCGGGGCGCGGGCGAACGCCACGGCATACATCAACTATTTCCTGAAGGACGCCCCTGAGGGTCCGGTCAGCATCGAGATTCTCGATTCCACTGGCCAGACGGTCAACACGCTGAGGGGCACTGGCAACCCGGGGATCAACCGCGTGTCCTGGAATCTCCGGTATGTGGGTCCCCAGCAGGCACAGATTCGTACCAAGCCGCCGGGCAACCCTACCGTCGTGGAAGAGAAGCGGTTCAGGACTCAATGGGAGAGAGACGGATGGATCCCCGTCCTGAGCTGGGGCACCGGCGGGGGATTCAGCGGAGTCACGGTGGCTCCCGGGACGTACACGGTGAAGCTTACCGTGGGTGGGCAGGAGTTCACCCAGGAGCTGGAAGTGTTGAAGGATCCTCGCTCGGAGGGCACGCTGGCGGATATCCAGGCGATGGTCGCCCTCCAGTTGGAGGTCCGTGAAGACATCACGACGATCTCGGGGATGGTCAACGACATCGAGTGGATGAAGAAGCAGCTCAACGACTTCACCGAGAACGTGAACCGGAAGGAGGGATCTGAGGCGATCCAGGCCAAGACCAAGGAGCTGTACGCCACGCTGCAGGCGTTGGAGGACAAGATCCTTCAGCCCATCGCGGTGGAGGGTGATTCAAAATCCTTCCGGTTCCCGAACATGCTCTACAGCAAGATGTCGGTCCTGGGTGGAGACCTGGGCTCATCGGTGGACTTCGGGCCGAACCAGCAACAACGGGAAGTGCATCAACTCCTGAAGTCTCAGATGAGTGAGTATCAGGGCGAGTTGAGAGCCTTGGTCGGAAGCGACGTGGCTGCGTTCAACCGTATGCTCCAGGACGGGAACTTCGGAGTCATCATCGTCCCGGGGGGGCTCGATTGATCCCATTCCGTAACCCGGGCCTCGACTCATCAACCACACCTTCGAGAAAATGACGGAGAAACTGGAAACGGATGTCCTCATCATCGGCTGCGGGATCGCCGGAGCGACGGCGGCGCTGAGACTCGCCGACCAGGGTCTGGACGTGACCGTCACCACTCGCAGCAAGGACCCGAAGGAGTCGAACACCTACTACGCCCAGGGGGGGATCATCTTCAGGGGTCGGGACGACTCCCCCGAGCTCCTGGCCAAGGACATCCACCTTGCCGGCGATGGTCACTGCAACCCCGAGGCGGTGGGAATCCTCGCCGGGGAGGGCCCCAAACTCCTCCAGGATCTTCTCATCGAAGGTGTGGGCGTGGTTTTCGACCGGGGCGAGGACGGGTCGTTGTCCCTTGTCAGAGAGGGAAGCCACTCGGTGCCCCGCATCGTCCACGCCGCCGGTGCAACGGGAAAGGCCATCCAGCTCGCCCTCCTTCAGGCATTGAAGGGGCACGCCAACGTCAACCTCCTGGCTGAACACACCGCCGTCGATCTTCTTACCCCTTCCCACCATGCCATGAATCGATTGGCGGTGTACGACCGTCAGTCTTGTGTAGGCGCCTACCTCCTGAATCAGGCCGAAGGAACGGTGGTCCCATGCCTGGCGAAAAGGACGATCCTGGCCACCGGGGGCCTGGGCCAGATCTTCCTCCGCACCACGAATCCGGTGGGGGCTCGGGGGGACGGGTTTGCCATGGCCCACAGGGCCGGGGCCAGAATCATCAATATGGAGTTCGTCCAATTTCACCCCACCACCTTCTATCACCCCCACGCACCCAATGCCCTCATTTCCGAGGCGGTCCGGGGAGAGGGCGCCAGGCTGGTTCATGCGGACGGGGAACCCTTCATGCAGAAATACAGCCCGGAATGGGAGGACCTGGCCCCCCGTGACCTGGTCTCCCGCAGCATCCATCACGAGATGCTCAGTCGTGATGTGCCCCATGTTTTCCTCGACCTCCGGTCAAACATCTCGGCAGATCGAATCAGAGAGCACTTCCCGAACATTCTGGAGACCGGCCTCAGCTACGGGGTGGACATCACCCAGGAGCTGGTTCCCGTCGTGCCTGCTGCCCATTACCTGTGTGGCGGCGTGTGGACGAACGAGTGGGGCCAAACGACCATCAACCACCTCTACGCCGTCGGTGAGGTGGCCTGCACGGGGGTCCACGGCGCCAACCGCCTGGCAAGCACCTCCCTTCTGGAAGGGTTGGTTTGGGGAAACCGGGCCGCCGAGCATGCTGGGGGCGACCTGAGGTCCCAGACCTCCCACCCACCTCCGGACATCCCTTTTTGGGAAGATTACGGGAGCGAGACCCCGGACCCGGCGTTGCTGAGCCAGGACCTGAGTAGCATCAAGCACATCATGTGGAACTACGTCGGGCTCATTCGTACGACGCCTCGTTTACGGAGGGCCATCCGGGAGTTACGCAACCTGGAGACGGAGCTCGAGGGCTTCTACCGGATCACCCGCATCACCGATGAATTGATCGGACTGCGCAACGCCGTGCGCACAGCCATCCTGCTCACCCTGGCGGCCTGGGAGAACAAGCGAAGCATGGGTTGCCACCATCGAGAGTGATCCTCGGGTTCCGGATGGAGGGATGAGGGAGCCCTAAGGCAGCGGGTAGAGGTTACCTCGTGCCCTTCAGGAACTCCGCCATGTCCGCCACGTTCACGTAACCCGAGGCCCTCCTGATCTCCTCCCCTTCCGAGCTGAGGAGTATCATGGTCGGGAACCCCGAGACGCCGAAGCTATCCTTGAGGTCGGGATACTCGTCGCCGTCTATCTTCACGGCGATGACGAACTGGGAGGCGTCGACCACGTCGTCGGCGGTGTAGACCCACTCGTCCATGATCTTGCACGGGCCACACCAGGTCGTCTCGAAATCGACGAAGAGGGCTTTCCCCTCTTCCCGGGCCAACGCTTCCGCTTCGGCGTAATCATGAAGGAAGGCGACCGCACGGCCGGACCTGGCGGCTCTCCGATCCACCGCCAGATCGTCGTTCATCTCCATCTCTTCCGCGCGGGTGATGCCGGGGTCGAAAGGAGCGAGGACGAGACGGCGGCCCGACGGATCGATCTCCGTCACCTGGTAAGCCTTCTCGAAGAGCCACGCATGCTCATCGAGGGATCTCGAGTAGCCCGGGGTCAGGATGTCTGCAGCGGAATCCCGGGAGGCCAAAGCCCAGGAGTCATCCGCCCCGAAGACGCCATCCATGACCCTCTCCGTCACCAGCATCACGGCCTCGACGCTGTCCAGCAGGGCACTCCCCTCCATCCAACCCTGCCGTGAGAACCGGATGACCGGTTCTTCGTCCACGGCCCTGGGGTCCTCCACATACCAGAGGCCCAGCGGATAGGGATTGGTGGCATCGGCCCCGGTTTCAGGATCCACCACGGGAACCTCCACCACGGCGTCGAAGCTGGACCAGTACTTGTTGTTCCTCTCCGTGACGGTGGTCTCGTGGAGCTCGGTCTCGGTGAAGTCACCGTCCCGGTCGAAGTCGATGTAGAGTTGGTTGAAGTGACTCGCACTCAACCCCTTGACCAGCCGGAGACCGATGGGCGGCGTCCCGTCGGGCCCCAGGGGGAGTTGGGCGTTCATGCCCCCGTCGACCTCGGTGAGAGGGAGTTTCTGGCCGTAAGGGGACCACATCATTCTCCGGCCCGAATCACCATCGGGGGCCTGTGGGGTGAGGACGACCTCGACGGCCCCCTCCGGCAGGGAGGAATTTTCAGCCCCTTCCCCTGTCTCACCCGAACATACCGCGAGACAGAGGACAAAACCGGTTACCAGGAAAAGCTTCAGTACGCGCATGAATGACCGTGCCCGATAGGGTAAAAGGAAAGAAGAAGGAACGCAGCCTTGTTCTCCACACAGGAATTGGCGTGGCGGAACGTCGATGTCAAATATCCAGGGTGGGGATTTCTGGCGGCCACAGCTTATCCGGGTTATCGTACCTTTCGCCCCCATGGCATCTTACAAAGGGACCTCCGATGAGAATCCTCACGCGGTGCGCCTCGGTATGGTTTTGTCTTCTTGTCGTCCTTCCTCTGAGGGCCCATGCCCAGGATCCGGCCACCACGGCGGCGACCATCCGGCTCGACGACCCGATCCCCATCGATCTCCAGGTCAGGGTAGGTCAGCTCGAAAACGGGCTGCGTTTCTACATCCGGGAGAACGACGAGCCGGAGAACCGGGCGGAGCTTCGTCTCGTAGTGAACGCCGGATCGATCCTGGAGAATGAGGACCAGCAGGGGTTGGCTCACTTTCTCGAGCACATGGCCTTCAACGGTACGGCCCACTTCGAGAAACAGGAGCTGGTGGAGTACATGGAATCCATCGGTATGCGCATGGGAATGGGCCTGAACGCCAGTACCAGCTTCGATGAGACGATCTACATCCTTCGGGTTCCTACCGACTCATTGGAGATTCTGGAGACCGCCTTCTTGATTCTCGAGGATTGGGCCCACGGCCTTTCCTTCGATCCCGAGGAGATCGACAGGGAACGGGGCGTAATCGTGGAGGAATGGCGGCTGGGGCAAGGAGCTGGAGCTCGGATGAGGGACGCACAGTATCCCATCCTCTTCAAAGACTCCCGGTATGCCCAGCGGCTCCCCATAGGGCAGATGGATGTGGTGGAGAATTTCGACCCCGAGGTTCTCAAGGGATTTTATCGGGATTGGTACCGCCCGGATCTCATGGCGGTCATCGCGGTGGGCGACTTCGACGGGGACCATGTGGAAAGCCTCATAGAAGGACACTTCTCCAAGCTCACGCCCCCGGAGAGGCTCAGACCCCGGCCGGCCTATGAGGTCCCTGACCATGAGGAGACCCTCTTCGCCATCGCCACGGACGAGGAGGCCACGGGCTCGAGTGTGGGGATCTACTTCAAGCAACCGTTGCAGACGCAAGGCACGGTGAGAGCCTACCGGCAGGAGATCGTGGAGGGGTTCTTCAACTCCATGCTCAACCAGCGGCTGAGTGAGCTCCGCCAGGAAGCCGACCCCCCCTTCTTGTCCGCAGGCTCCAGTCAGGGGCGCCTGAACAGAGTCAAAGGGGCATATATCCTGGGATCTTCCGTGGAGGATGGGGGCATCCCTCTGGGGTTGAAGACCATCCTCACCGAAGGGGAACGGGTCGCCCAACACGGGTTTACCGAGGCGGAGTTGGAGAGGGTGAAGACCACCGCTCTTCGTTCCATGGAGAGGTCCTACGAGGGTCGCGGAACCAGGTCATCCAGTAGTTTCGTGGGGGGCTACATCAACCATTTCCTCCATGGATCCCAAATCGCCGACATGGGGTTCAGATACGAGCTCTACCAACGGTTCGTCCCGGAGATCACCCTGAAAGAAGTGAATCGCCTGGCCCGGGAATGGATCACCGCCGGGAACAGGGTGGTGATGGTGAACGCTCCCGAAAAAGAGGGATTGCACACGCCCACCGAAGAGGAGTTGAGCGCGGTTTTCGAAGCCGTGAACGCCGAAGCCCTCGAGCCGTACACGGAGACCGTAGGCGACGAGCCCCTTCTCCCGGCTCTTCCGGAGCCTGGCTCCATTCTCTCTGAACGGATGGTGGACACGGTTGGAGTGACGGAGTGGGAGCTCTCCAACGGGGTCCGGGTCGCCCTGAAACCCACCGATTTCAGAGATGACCAGATCCTCTTCCGGGCATTCAGCCCCGGCGGGACGTCGCTGGTGGAGGACGAGGACTACATTCCGGTCTCCAGCGCGGGCTCCATCGTCAACGGATCCGGCCTCGGCTCCTTCAACCCCATCGACTTGAGGAAGAAGCTCACAGGGAAGGTGGCCAGTGCCAGCGCGTCCATTTCCAGCCTGGAGGAAGGCCTCTCGGGTTCCGCTTCTCCCCAGGATCTCGAGACCATGTTTCAGCTCATCTACCTGAGATTCACCGCACCGAGGGGGGACAGCACCCTCCTCCTCTCCAACCAGGCCCGAACCCTGGCGGCTCTCGAAAACCTGAGAGCGAGTCCCGCTGCGGTGTTTGCCGACACGCTTCAGGTGACCATGACCCAGAACCATCCTCGCGCGCCGCTGCTCAGCAAGGAGTTGGTCATGGCCACCGATCTCGAGGCCTGCCTCGACCTGTACGAAGACCGATTCGCCGATGCCTCCGACTTCACCTTCATATTCGCTGGTGACTTCGAGTTGAAAACCATGCGACCCTTCGTGGAGCGATACATCGCTTCCCTTCCCTCTTTGGATCGGGTGGAGAGTTGGAGAGAGGTGGGCCCCGAGCCTCCCAAAGGCGTCATCGTGAAGTCGGTCTATAAGGGATTGGAGCCCCAGAGTCAGTCCGTGTTCATCTTTACGGGAGATTTCGAAGACTCCCGGGCCAACCGGAATGACTTTTCTGCCATGACCAGAGTTCTCCAGACCAGACTCCGGGAGAGGGTCCGGGAGGAGCTTGGGGGGACGTACAACATCAGTGCCAATGGCAGCAACGGATGGCGACCGACGGGGACCTACACGATCACGATACGATTCGGGTCCGATCCTGAACGGGTTGAAGAATTGAAAGAGGTCGTGTTCGCCGAGAT
>JAUXEE010000061.1 GCA_030618065.1 Gemmatimonadota bacterium | reverse complement strand
CTGACGTACATGGAATCCATGCCTGTGTCCGGGTGAGGCGGGAGGAGATCGACCTTGGCTCCGAGCCTCTCCAGAAGGTCGATGAGGGCGTCGTGTTCATCCGAGGCCCGGGAAAGGTCGGGTTTCCGGTGGTAGCCCAACTTCCTCCACTCGGAGTTGAGAAGGTCCTCCGGGGGAAACGCCTCCCTTGGGTGCTTCAGGAGGACACGTTTCAGGGTCCCTACCTCGGTCTGCCCCCCGATCTTCTCCACCCCATCTCCTCTATTCACGAAACCTGACCTTTCGTCCCTGCCTGTTTCCCGTCGGTCATGATCTTTTCCCGTCGTTCATGATCTTCTCCCCTCGTCCATGGGCCGTACATTTCGTCCGCCCCTTGATGAAGTCAAGAAGTGACCACGTAACCTCGGCATCCGAACAGCGTCCCAAACGGACATGGCCTCCAACTGGGCGACGGCGGTAGATTTCCACCATGACGAAGAGCGAGTACCAGGAGTTGGTGGAATTCCTCGGGCCCAAGTTCGATAGGATCGCCAGGCGGTTCGATGCCGTCGACCGGCGGTTCGATGTCGTCGAGGAGCGCCTAACGCGGGTGGAGGAGCGCCTCACGCGGGTGGAGGTGCTGGGAGAGGATGACCGGGGCCGGACCCGAATCCTGGCGGAAGCCGTCTCGTCCCTGACACAGAAGATCGATTCCCTGGATCAAAAGGTCGATTCCCTGGATAGGAAGGTCGATTCCCTCCGCGATGAGATAGTCCACGAGTTCTGGGTCGTCCGAACGGAGATGGCGAAAGGCTTCGAACGGTTGGACAGCCGGGTGACTCGCCTGGAGGGCTTCGAGGCATAGCTGTCAGAGGAGAATCATGGACTCCTCACAGAAGCCCCCTTTCCTTGAGGAATTCTGCGTTGAGAATCGCTCCCCCCGCCGCACCCCTGATGGTGTTGTGGACCAAGGCCACGAATCGGAGTCCCAGAACCGGGCAGGGCCGCAGGCGCCCCACTCCAACACACCTTCTGCTTTCTCCGGCCCCGCCGAATCACCGAGTTCCACGGATACCGAGAGTAGATGTCCGTCCAGGGCCCTGACCTGGAACCAGGG
This sequence comes from Gemmatimonadota bacterium, assembly GCA_030618065.1. GTDB lineage: Bacteria > Gemmatimonadota > Gemmatimonadetes > Longimicrobiales > Gaopeijiaceae > JABDNZ01. Next base: position 7,236 of record JAUXEE010000061.1, on the reverse strand, counting down.
GTGACCTGCGAGAAGGGTCACCAGCTTCTGCCCAACCGCGCCGGTGGCCCCGAGAATGCCGACGGGCAGAGGGCCGCTCATGCTAACCTCCTCTCGATCCCGCTCGGTCCCGCCGCGCCGGGGCCCGGCACATCATGGCCATGGCCGTAGCCATGGCCGTGGGCATGGACATGTTCATTCCGGTGACGTCAGGACGGGCCCTGAACCGTTCCGGGCGAGGGCAGAAGAGGTCAGACATGGCTCTTCTCAACGGTGAAGTACCTCGCTTCCGGATGATGAACGACCAGCGCCGCCGTGGAGAGCTCGGGCAGCAACGCCCCGGCCTCCGTCAACTCCATGCCCAGCTCCTGTCGGGCCGGTAGGAGGTCAAAGACGGTGTTGTGTTGCCTAGGGTCAGGGCAGGCAGGGTACCCCCAGGAGTACCGGAGCCCATGATCCGAACCGATACCGAGCTCGCGCCGGATCCGGCGGTGGAGGAGCTCTGCCCCTGCCTCGGCCAACCGGACCCCGAATCCGTGGAGATAGTAAGCCTCTGAGTATCCGCCCTCAGAAAACGTTTCCACTGCCTCTTCCAGGAGTCGGCTGCCCACCGTGACGATCTGGAGGGCGACCGTGTCTCTGGTGAGACCTGGCCCGGGCTCTATGGCCGCAGAGGCGGTACTTCCCTGGAAGCCCTGGGGCTGGAAGAAGTCGGACAAACAGAGCTCGTCCCGGCCCTGCTGTCTCGGGAAGGCGAACCGGCCAATCTGGCGCCGAGGATCTTGGGGGTCGAACAGGAGGAGGTCTTCCTCCTGGGCGGCGGCCGGGAAGTAGCCGTAGGCACCCCGCACCCTGAACCACCCTGCACCCACGGCCTCCTGCTGGAATCGTCGGAGCCGGGGCTCGAATTCCTCCGACACCAACCTCTGGTAAGCGTCACCCTTGGCGTTTTTGGCCCCCCAGTGGAGCCGATAGAGGGTGTTCCTGTCGATGAGGGGGAACAGCTTCCGGAGTGGGAGTTGACCAAGGACCTTGGCTCCCCAGAAGGGTGGTTCGGGGATTTCGGTTTCCCTTGAAGGAGGTGGGCGTCGGGTGGGGGGCCTTCGGCCGGATGCCTCGGCTACCAGGGCTTCTCGCCGAGCAGTACTCTCCCGGACTCCCTGGGCCCAGTTCGCCAGGAACCCTTCACGCCTCTCTCGGTCCATGAGGGCGTCCATGACCTCCAACCCGTCGAAGGCGTCCTTGCAGTAAAAGACACCGTGGGGGTAGAGATCGGAATCCCCCCCGGCTGAACCGCCTTCGCGTGACTCTAGGAGGTTATCCACCTCGGCCGCCTTCCTGACGAAAGACGGATTGATGGCGGCCCCGCCCAGGAGAACCGGCAGGTCCAGTCCCCGGCGGTGCAGCTCCTGAACACAATGGAGCATCTGTTTCGAGGTCGAAACGAGGAGAGCCGACAGCCCAATGGCGTCAGCCTCGAGTTCCCGGGCTTTCCGAAGGATCGTGTTGACCGGCACCTGCTTTCCCAGGTTGTGCACCGTGTATCCGTTGTTCTCCAGGATGGTGTGGACCAGGTTCTTCCCGATGTCGTGGACGTCCCCGAGCACTGTTGCCAGGACCACCGTCCCCTTGCTCTGCCCGTCCACCCCCACCAGGGATTCCTCCAGATGGCTCACGGCCAGCTTCATGACTTCAGCCGACTGAAGAACGAAGGGGAGGATCAGGTCTCCCCTTCCGAATCGGTCACCCACCTCCTTCATAGCGGGTAGGAGTACTCCGTTCATCGTCTTCACCGCGCCATCGTGCCCGCCGCCCTTGGCTCGAATGGCTTCATCCACCAGACCCTCGATCCCCTCTCTTTTTCGGTGAAGGATCATCCATTGGATGGCTTCGGAGGCGTTCATGGACTCCCGAGGGTCGACGGAGGGAGCGCTTTCGGGGGTCCGGCCCTCGAAATAGGCGATGAAACGGGAGAGCGCGTCCGGCCCGCGGTGGAAGACGAGATTCTCGGCCAGCTCCCGGGCCTCCTCTTCGATCTCATGGAAGGGCGTGATGTGGGCTGGGTTCAGGATGGCCATGTCCAGCCCCGCCTCCACAGCATGGTGGAGGAAGACGGAGTTGAGAACGGGCCGGGCCTGGGGCTGGAGTCCGAAGGAGACGTTGGATACGCCCAATGAGGTAAGGGCGCCGGGAATCTCCTCTTTGATTCTTCGGATCCCCTCCAAAGTCTCCTCGGCCGACCGCTGGTACTCCTCTTCCCCGGTGGCCAGGGTGAAGGTGAGGGCGTCGAAGATCAGGTCGGAGGGATCCATGCCGTACTCGTCTACGCAGATGCCCCGGATCCTCTCCGCCACAGCCACCTTTCGGTCGGCCGTCCTGGCCATACCCGACTCGTCGATGGTCAGGGCGACCAGGGCGGCGCCGTGCTCCACCACGTGAGGGAGGAGCAGGTCCATCTTCTCCCTCCCACCCTCGAGGTGGACGGAGTTCAGGATCGCCCTTCCCGGGATTAGCCGAAGAGCTGCCTCCGCGACCTCCACCTCGGTGGTGTCCACCATGAGGGGAGCCTCTACGCCTTGGGACAGAAGCTTTACCAGGGTCCGCATCTGGTGGGCCTCGTCGGGACGCTCCGTCAGGGCGACACAGATATCCAGGATGTGGGCTCCGCCCTCAACCTGCTCCCGGGCCACCTGGAGGATGCCCTCATAGTCCTCGTCCAGTAAGAGGTTCTTGACTCGACGGGACCCCTGAGCGTTGACCCGCTCCCCGATGAAAGTAGGAGCCGGAATCTGGCGTATCTTCACGGCCCGGACGGCACTGGAAACCCGAGGAGATCGGTCCCCGGCGGGGCGGGAACCCCTTCGCACACCCTCCACCGCTTCCACGACGGCCTTCAGATGATCCGGGGTGGTGCCACAACATCCTCCCACCACGGCGACCCCCATCTCCTCAACGAACTCTCGGTGGGCCTTGGCCAACTTTTCCGGGGTCAGGGGGTAGATGGCCTCCCCACCGAGATTATGGGGGATCCCGGCGTTGGGGATGACGCTGATGGGGGTCCGGCTGTGCTCTGACAGAAAACGTATGGGGCCCCTCATAGGTTCGGGTCCAGTGGAGCAGTTGAGCCCCAGTACGTCCACCTTCAGGGCCTCCAACGTCACCATGGCCGCCGGCATGTCCGTACCGAGGAGCATCCGGCCCGAAGTATCCAGGGTCACCTGGACCTGAAGGGGAACCTCCCGCCCTTCCCCGGCCATGGCCCGCCGGGCTCCGCTGACCGAGGCCTTCACCTCGAGGATGTCCTGACCGGTTTCAACCAGCAGTAGATCCACGCCTCCCTGAAGGAGGGCTTTTGCCTGCTCCTGGTAGCCGTCCACCAACTCCTCGTAGGTGATCCGGCCCAGCTCCGGATCGGAGCTACTGGGGAGGAATCCGGACGGACCCAGACTCCCGGCCACGAACCTTGGTCGGCTCGGTGTCGAAAAAGCCACAGCCACCTCTTTCGCCAACTGAGCAGCGGCCCGGTTCATCTCGGACACCTTCTTTTGAAGACCGTATTCCTTCAGAGCGAAGCGGTTTGCCCTGAACGTGTTGGTTTCCAGGGCATCGCATCCGACCTCCAGGAAAGAGGCGTGGATCTCACGGATTAGGTGGGGGCTGGAGAGAACCAGGTGATCGTTGCACCCCTCCAGCTCTTCTCCACCAAACTCCTCAGCGGAGGGATATCTGGAATGGATGCTGGTTCCCATGGCCCCGTCGAATACGACGGTCCGGGTTTCGAGCAACTCCAGGTACAAGGGCGCTGACATCGTCTTGATTCTCTCTTCTGTTTCTCTCTTCGGCTTTCGTTCGACCTCACCAGGCCCAAACGCAAAAAACCCCGCTGGAAGATCTCCGTGCGGGGTTTGGGCATCTGGGACTTTCCCCCCTGGGGAATGACCCGTCCTTTGCTTGTTCCCGGCACTTTAGTCCTTTGTTCGACCCGGACGATGAGAGATCGACCTGGCCTGGCGGTGGCAAGCGGCCACAAATCCTTCCGCCATTCTTCTTCGGAAGCCTCAGCCAGACGGCTTCCGGTCGGGAATTAATGGCGACGAATGCCGACGGCGTCAATCCCCCCCATCGCTACACGACCTTCCCCCACTGGCGAAAGGTGAAACAAAGGCTAGACTGCCACCGAATGGAGTCATGGCGAATCTGACCCGGAGCCGCCGACTGGAGCCGAAACCTCCGCTTGGATAAATCGATCCGATGAGAACATCCCTTGTTCCGACCATATATGCGGCCCTTTCCATTCTTTTCTTTCCCAGCCCACTGAGCCCTCAGGAGCCCCCGGGCTCCGGAGAGGTCCTGGTCCCGCTGAGAACGGAGACCCCCCTCGTTATCGACGGTCGGCTGGATGATCCCGTGTGGCTGGAGGCTCCCTTCGTCACCGATTTCCGGACGTGGACCCCGGACTTCGGACAGACGATGGTGGGAGAGACAAGGACCTACATGGCCTATGACGGGTCGAATCTCTACTTCGCCTTCCACGCCTTCGATCCCGAGCCCGAGAACATCAAGGCGTCCATCACCGAGCGGGACAACATCCGCCGGGACGACTGGATCGCCATCAACCTCGACACCTTCAACGACCAGCAGGCTCTCTACGCCTTCTACGTGAACCCCTTGGGGATCCAGGGCGACACTCGATTTGCAGGTGGGCAGGAGGACCCCAACGTGGACCTGGTCTGGTACAGCGGAGGCCAGATCGACGAGACGGGTTTCACCGTGGAGATCCAGATTCCTCTCAAGAGCATCCGATTCGCTCACGGGGACACGGTGAGTATGGGCGTGATCTTCGAGCGCCAGATCAGCCGCGAACGGGAAGCCGGCACCTACCCCCCTCTGGACCCGGCTCAGGGAGAGTCCTGGCTGACCCAGATGATGCCTATGGTCTACTACGGCCTGGAGAGTGAGAAGGTGGTGGAGCTCCTCCCTGCGGTGACGTATTCCAAGAGGCAAGCGGTGGAGGAGGGCCGGCTCGAAACCGAGGAGGAGCGGGGCGAGTTCAGCCTGACGGGGAAGTATGGTCTCACCTCGGATCTCATCTTCGACGGGACCTACAATCCCGATTTCAGCCAGGTGGAGGCCGACGCGAGCCAGGTGGACGTGAACCTTCGCTACCAGCTTTTCTTTCCGGAGAAGAGGGCGTTCTTCAGGGAGGGGGCCGAGCACTTCGCGGTGGCCGCTACCGGCGCTTCTCCACTGGACCCCGTCAACTCCATCGTCTATACCCGGACCATCGTGGATCCCATTGCCGGAGCGAAGTTGACGGGGAAGGTGGGGGCCAAGGACTTCCTGGCTTCCATCTACGCCGTGGACGAACTTCGGACGGTGGCTTCTTCAGGGGAACCGAAATATGCCCACATCCCTATTCTTCGTTATAAGCGAGCCCTCAATGAAGACAGCTATGTGGGGGGGATCTATTCAGGACGGGAAGTAGGCAGCCACTACAACAGGGTTGGGGGGGTGGATGGCCAACTCAGAGTCACCGGTGCCAGCACGCTGGGCTACCATGCCATTTTTTCCCAGACCACGGTGGAAACGGATCTCGGCCTCAGCACCGACACCGAGGGGGGGCGGGCCTTGGGCCTCCACTACAACTACAGTACCCGTGACCTGGATTTCGGCCTTGTGGCGAAGGACGTCACCGAGGACTTCAAGACGGAAACGGGTTTCGTGTGGAGAACCGGGATCCTGCAGTTCAGTGGACGGTTGAGGCCCAAATTCTATCCGGATTCAGACATCTTCCGCCGGGTGGATGTCGAGCTCTTCAGCGGACAGACGAAAGACGGGCCCAGCGATCAGTGGGAGACCTTCAACCAGGCCCTGGTCCACGCCTATGTCCTTAGCAACTTGAGCATTCGGGCCGCCTACTCCTACGGTACGGAGATCTTCCTCGACGAGAAGTTCGATACTGGCGGGTTGACCGTGGCAGCCAGCGGACAACTGACAACGGACTTCTACGCCTCGGTATCATTCCGGAAATCCAAGGCCATCTACTACTCGGCGGACCCTTACCAGGGGGAGAGCACCCGGGCGACGGCGAGAGTGACCTATCAACCGTCAGATAAATTGCGATCGGATTTCAATTATACCTACGTCGACTTCAGCAGAAGGTCTGACGGCGAGCGGATATACGACTACCCCATATATTGGGGTCGGCTGACGTACCAGTTGAATCGATATTTGGTGTTTCGGGGAATATTCGAATACAATGAATATAAAAAAGAAATGCTGACGGATTTTCTGGCCTCGTTCACATATATACCGGGAACGGTGGTGCACGTCGGATATGGATCCCTTCGGGACAAGGTTCGCTGGGAAGAGGGCGACTACGGGGATAGTGATGAATTCCTGGAAACCAAACGCCAGTTCTTCTTCAAGATGTCGTATCTCTGGAGAATGTAGTCTGAAGACGTGCCGGGCCCCATCCCGCGGCCCGGCAGCTCACCGACCCAGATACCGCATCATCCTGGGGAGCAGGACCTGACGGAAGAAGAGGCTGACAGGACTCGGTGAGAGCCCGCTGTGCATCCCGCCGACGTTGGCCAACATCACGACGATGATGTCCGTGTCCTCCAACCAGTACATGTATGCGGTGAATCCAAGCGTTCCGCCCGAGTGGCCGAAGGCGGCCGACCCGCCATAGAAGTCTTCGCTCCGGGAGATCCCCTGCATGTACTGGGATCGGCGACTTCCTCCCTCTTCCGGCGGATAGAAGGTGAAGACCTCCTTCTGCATGGCGGGTCCCAGGAGTTCGCCGTCTCGAATGGCCCGGGCCCACCGGACCAGATCACTGGCCGATGAGACCATGCCCCCGGCGGTCCACTCGGGCGATAGGTTTCCCGGGGTTGATTCCACCAGATAGGGGCGGATTCCATGGAATGCCGGGTGGATCCCGGCCGCTTCCCTGAAGTCGGGCGTGGCGTAGTGGTAGTGATTGACGTAACCGCCCGGGACCTCCTCGAAGGACTCCAGAAAGGTGTTCTCGAGACCCAGGGGCTCCAGGATCCGTTGCCGAATCTCGACCGTCGCCTCATTACCCGTCACCGCTTCAATAATGAGTCCGAGGATGGTGTAGTTGGTATTGGAATATGAATATCGCTGTCCGGGTTCATTGGTGGGTGGAAGCAAGTCCCGCGTGCAATATTCAAGAGTCTCAGTCTTTCCCCATATATGATCCAACTCCATTTCGGCGCCGCGGCCTTTGGG
>JAUXEE010000181.1 GCA_030618065.1 Gemmatimonadota bacterium | reverse complement strand
GCCGACTATTCTGGTCGTGGCTGTCCTTCTCATGTGCGGGCGCACTTGGACTCGGACGCCCACCTGGAAGAACAACATGGAGGTCTTCCATGTCCTCACCTCCGACCACCCAGAAGCCGGCAGGGCCCAATGGGTGTTGGGGGACTCGTACTTCACGGTGGGACAGGTCAAGGAAGGCCTTCGCGCTTACCGGGTCGCCATCGGAATCCTGAGAGGCCACTACAATCTCATGGTCGGTGTGTCTCGCAATCTCATGGGAGTCGGCTATGACGAGGCGGCGGAACTCCTCCTGAAGTATGCCTGGGAGCAGCGGCCGGAGTTCGGCGTCGCTCCGGGGCTCCTGGCCCACATCTACGATCGGCAGGGGCGTTATCCTGAGGCGGAGGCTGCCGCCCGGTACAGCCTGGAGAAGGATTCCACCGACGCCGTCCAATACCACGCCTTATCCAGGGCCCTTCAGGCTCAGGGGCGCCATCAAGAAGCCATTGACTCCCGAAGAGGGGCCATTCGGCATGGAGAATCCGAGCATCTGGAGCAGTGGGTGTGGCTCGCGGAGATTCAGATGGAGCTCGGCGACACCGCTGGGGCCTGGGCCTCCTTGGATTCAGCTCGCCTCAGGGTCGATTCCAAGCGGGAACGTCGCCAACTGGACAGCATCCTGGTGGCGATGGGGGTAGGGTCCTCATGAGCTGTTCTGCTCGGTGAATCTGCGAGGATTTTGCAGAATCCAAGACCAAAGGGCTGATCCGGAGTGTGAGAAGAAGACTGGGGTGTCCTCCTAAGTAATGACCAATAAATGACTTGTCGCCGTTTCTCCAGGTTCGGGACCTTCTCTTGCACTCCTTCCCCTCCGAAGATGAACTCGTTTCTTTTCCGAATCCAACAGGAGGGATGATTATGCGGGACCAGAAGGGTTTCACTCTGATTGAGTTGTTGATCGTCGTAGTGATCATCGGAATCTTGGCTGCCATCGCAATTCCGAAATTCTCCGCCACCCGGGAAAAGGCGTACTTCGCCGCCATGAAGTCGGACCTCAAGAACCTGGCCTCCCAGCAGGAAATCTATTACTCCGACGAGTATACGTATTCCAACGTCGCGACCGCCCTGGGCTTTGTCATGTCCGACGCCGTGACCGTTGGAATCGTCACGTATACCAACGTCGGTTGGTCCGCTACTGCCACGCATCAGGCCCTGACCTCGGCGCAGGGTTGTGCCATCTACTATGGGGAAAACTCAGCGACCTCTAACTTCGGGGAAACCCAGGCCGGTGAGATCAGCTGTGTGACCCAATAAACACCGGGCCGATGCCTGAGGGTAGGCATGGCCACGGATGAAGTCTGGGGGGTGTGGTCCGAGTGAAGATCGGGCGGCGCCCCCCTCCCTTTAGGAGAGAAGCGTAGGATAGGGGATTCGAAGGGGGATTCATGAACGGCGATACCGACCGGAAACGAGGCTTCACCCTGATCGAGCTCCTGATCGTGGTGGTGATCATCGGAATCCTGGCCGCCATCGCAATCCCGAAGTTCTCCGCTTTTCGAGATAGGTCCTACATGGCAACGGTCGTCCTGGACCTCAAGAATTTCGCCAGTCAGCAGGAGATCTATCACGGAGACAACTGGACGTATGCGGGGAATGTGGCGGCCATCGCGAATATGGTCGTCTCCGAGGGAGTGAACATCCAAGTCAACCAGGCCGATGGGCGGGGATGGGCCGCCACCGGCTTTCACGATGCTCTTCCGAACCGGCAATGCGGTATCTACTACGGCGTCGCGTCGGCGGGAAACGCTTCGCCTGCTACAGTCGCAGGAGTCATCACCTGCCAGAGTTGACAACATCCGCCGGGCCGACTCCAGCCCGGCCCCATTGCCCGGATCCCTCCCGACAGCAAAATTAAGAGCCATGCCGGCGATTCCGGCGCAGGGGACGAGAGTCGTCCCTCCTTTTTTCTCCTCCCCTCTTTTACTGGGAGTCATGGCTCCTCCAACTCCTCTCCGGCGTGAGCTACTAGTGGCTTTCGGCGTCCTCTTCGGAGGGGGAATTCTCGTCGCATCCATAGGACTGGCGTTGATCCTCCCCACCCTGGACTCACCTGGGGAGGCGGCTTTCTATATCCTGACCATCCTCTTGGCGGAATTGGGTGTCATCTTCCTTTTCGGCCGCATCACCCTGGGCCGCGCCCTCTTCAATCCCATGGACCGACTGGTCGATGATGTCGAGACCATGGCCACCGGTACGTATGAGCACCGAGTCCGCCCTGCTCCCACCCTGGAACTCCAGGCCGTCGCGGACAGCGTGAATGCCATGGCCGAGCGGTTGATCCAGGATCAGAAGTCCTTGGCGGAAAACGTCGAATCCCTCGACGAGACCAACAAGGCCTTGGTGGATGCCAGGGCCCAGGTAGTCAGGGCGGCTCGACTGGCCTCCACCGGGACGCTCGCCTCGGGGATCGCCCACGAACTAGGTAACCCCCTGGGTGCCCTTTTGGCTTACGTGGACGTCGCTCGGTCCCGGGCCGAATCCGAAGGGGGGGAGACGGAGCTTCTCGTTTCCATCAGGGAGGAGGCCATCCGGATCGACCGTATCATTCGGAGCCTTCTGGATTTTGCCCGCTCCAAGGAAGCTGAATCAGGTCCACAGGACGCATGGCCGGTCGTGGATCGAGTGAGAGACCTCCTGGAAGCCCAAGGCCGACTGGAGGGCATCGATTGCCGTTGGGAATGCCGAGGAGAGGTGCCCCCCGTCCTCATCGATGCCCAACGGCTCGAGCAGGTTCTCGTCAATCTGCTCCTGAACGCCCTGGAGGCTATCGATGGCCAGGATGAGAAGATGATTCTGGTGACCCTCCGGGAAGAGCCCGGCCCGGAGTCCTTTTTCCCTCGCAGGCGAAGGGGCGACCCCCCCGGTGTGAATTATGCCCATAGGCGCCGTGTTGCTGAGATCGAGGGCGGAGGGACGGTGACCCCCCTTTCCGCGGCAGAACGGGTCGTTGTCCTCACTGTCGAGGACAATGGGCCGGGGATTGCCGATGAGGCTCTCGAGCAGATTTTCGATCCCTTCTTCACCACCAAAGAACCGGGGAAGGGAACGGGGTTGGGTCTTGCCCTCTCGGCCCAGCTGGTGGAAGGTGTAGGCGGAGAAATCCTGGCTGGGAATCGGAGGGGTGGAGGTGCGGTATTCACACTGAGGTTCCCCGGAGAGATTCGGCCCCCCCGAGGGGAGGGCTTCTAGCCCTGGCAACGAGTCATATGAAGGAGAAGGTTCGTGAAGATTCTGATCATTGACGATGACCGGGGACTCCGGAAATCTCTCACCCTCATTCTCACGGATGCGGGGTATGAGGTCAGGGTCGCGGAGGATGGGGAAGAGGGGTTGGCCGCGGCCCTGTCCGAAAACCCGCAAATGATCCTCTGCGATGTCAGGATGCCCAAGAAGGATGGCCTCTCCTTCTTGAGGGAGTACAAAGAGAGGGGAGGGGAAGCCCTGGTCCTCGTCATGACGGCGTATGGGAACATCGAGCTGGCCGTCCAGGCGATGCAAGCCGGGGCATACGACTATATCCCCAAACCCTTTGGAGCGAATGAGGTGCTGCTGACCGTCCGGAAGGCTGAGGAACGGGAGCGCCTTCGTGAAGAGGTGGGTCGGCTTCGCTCCGAAGTCCGTGCCGACCGCCGTTTCGGGGAAATCGTGGCCAGGTCTCCAGCCATGATCGCCGCTTTGGAGGTGGCGCAGAAGGTGGCGCCATATCCGTCGCCGGTCTTGATCTCGGGAGCCAGCGGTACCGGGAAGGAGCTGGTGGCACGACTCATTCACCGGGAAAGCGAGCGGGCTTCCAGCCCCTTCGTCCCGGTCAACTGTGGAGCCATTCCCGAGACCCTGCTGGAGTCGGAGTTTTTCGGCTATGTGAAGGGAGCGTTCACAGGGGCCGATAGGGACCGGACGGGGCTCTTCGAGGCTGCCAATGGAGGCACGCTCTTCCTGGACGAAGTGGGGGAGCTGCCAACCAGCTTACAGGTGAAGCTTCTTCGGGCTCTACAGGATGGAGAGATTCGTAGGTTGGGAGGCACTGAATCCATGGAGGTCGATGTCCGTGTCATCGCGGCTTCGAACCGGGACCTGGAGGGAATGGTCCAACAAGGGGAGTTCAGGGAGGACCTCTATTACCGGCTGGCTGTGGTCCCCATTCACCTTCCAGCCCTTTGCCGCCGGCGGGAGGAAATCCCGGATCTGGTCCACCACTTCCTTCAGCGCCATAGGGAGCGGTTGGGGGTGAAGGTGACAGCCATATCCCCGGAGGCGATGGAGGGACTGCTGAAATACCCATGGCCCGGTAACATCCGGGAGTTGGAGAACCTCCTGGAGCGAATCGTGGTGTTGGCGGAGGGGACGGAGATAGAGGCCGGGGACCTCCCGGAGGATGTCCTCCACCCCTCGCCGGATCGGGCGCCGGTGGCCATCTCCGACCACGATCTCTCGGTGAAACGGCATTCGGCGGAGTTGGAGCGAGTTCTCATTCGGCGAGCGCTCGAACGGACCGGCGGAAACAAGACACAGGCTGCCGAGCTTCTCGAGCTGAGCCCCCGGGCCCTCCGTTATAAGATCCAGGACTACGGGTTGGAGTAGAGGGCTTCTCGAGCTCGACGCCAGAGCGTGGAAAGGACAGAAAGGACAGATAGACCCAGGGGACTATCCTCCTGCCCCGCGGAGCCCATGATCTTTGGTCCATGCCAAAGTCATCCTCTTCACGACGCGGGTCCTGCGGGTTCACACTTCTGGAGCTCGCTACAGTCCTCCTCCTCCTGGGTTTGTCCATAGGAAGCCTTCTACCGGCGGCTCGCCGCCAATTGGACCGAATGGCGGTCCTGGGGGCCAGGGAGGAAGTCGCCGGGCTCTTCCATCGGGCTCGTTTTGAGGCGGTGACCCACGGGGGCGCCGCTCTTCATTTCAAAACGGGCCCCGCCTCGGCCACACTCATCGCCGGTGGGGAGGAGGTGGCCCATGCCGTCCTGGCGGACGAGTACGGGGTCACCCTGACCCTTTCCCGCGGCCACTCCGAAGCCGAGCTCACCTTCGATCCCCTTGGCTTGGGCCGGGTGGCCAGCCAGACCATCGGCTTTCTCCGGGGTAGGGCAGAAGCCGGGTTGGTGGTTTCATCATACGGGCGGGTCGTCAGAAAATGAGAGAGGGATTCTCTCTGGTGGAACT
>JAUXEE010000262.1 GCA_030618065.1 Gemmatimonadota bacterium | reverse complement strand
GGGATGTGCTCGGCCCAGAGGCGTTCGATGACGTTGTTACCCCGAACCTTCACATCGATCAGATACATCAGTTGAGCTTCGAAAGCCGCCATGAGCTCTTCGAAAGAACTCCAGGAAATGGGGTCTCCGGAATCGATCCCCACCCTCTCTCCCGTCCGGGGGTCCTCCCCCCGGTTCAAGGTCAGTTCCAATACTTTCGGGAGGTTGAAGTATCCGGTCAGGTTATAGTTCTCTTTCCCGAAGGCCCCCACCTCCACACACCCCGAAGATCCTCCGGCCCGAGCGTCCTCGACACTTTTCCCCTGCCGAACCAACTCCTGCACGATGAGGTCGGAGTTGAAGATCGACGGTTGGCCGAAGCCCGTGGCGATGATCCGCCCTGCCCGCTTCAGATACCGATCCGGGTTCTTCTTGCTCAACTGTACGGAGGAGCTGGGTTGGAGGAGGCGCATCTCTTCGATGACGTCCAGAAGCAGGTAGGTGACCTCGTTCACGCCGTCGGACCCGTCGGGACGAAGCCCCCCCGTATTGATCTGGGCGAAGTCGGTGTAGGTGGCACTCTCCTCGGCCGTAATTCCCACCTTCGGCGGAGCCGGGTGGTTGTTGAATTTCACCCAGAGGCATTGAAGGAGCTCCTCCGCTTTCTCACGGGTGAGAGAGCCCTCCGCCAGCCCCTTCCGATAGAAGGGTTCCAGGTGGTGATCGAGATGCCCTGGGTTGAAGGCGTCCCAGGTGTTCAGCTCGGTGATGACTCCCACGTGGACGAACCAGTAGGCCTGGATGGCTTCCCAGAGGTCCCTCGGGGGATGGGCTGGAACATGCTCCGAGACCTGGGCCATTCGGAGTAGCTCCTCTCGGCGCTCCTGGTCCGGTTCGGCCTCCGCCGACTCCCGGGCCTTCAAGGCATGCCGCTCCGCATAGAGAATGAGAGCCTCGGCAGCGATCTCCATGGCCTTGAGCTCTTGCTCCTTGGCGTAGGCCTCAGGATCTCTCAGAAAGTCCAGGCTCTCGAGGGAATCCTGGATCTCGGCGATGAGGTCCAAGAACCCTTTCCGGTAGATCTTGTCGTCCAAGACCGTGTGTCCCGGGGCCCGTTGCTCCATGAACTCGGTGAAGACCCCTGCGCCGTAGGCCGCCTTCCACTCAGGCGTCATCTCCCGGAAAATCAGATCTCGAAGAGTGCGGCCCCCCCAGAAGGGAATGACCTCATCCCGGCACAGAGCTTTCGCCTCCTCCGACACGGCAAAGGATATTTTCTCCCTGGTGTCCAGAGCCTCCAGGTCACCCAGGGTATGGCAACAGACCTCCGGATAGGTGGGGGTCGCCTTGGGGGCCGGACCCCGCTCACCCACGATGAGCTCGCCGTCTCCGATGTAGATCTCTTTGTTTTCCAGGATATACCGGAAGGCCAGAGCTCTCCGGACCGGGGCCGAGACCAGCCCATGTTCCCGGGAGCAGAAGTCCGTGAGGAGCTTGGCCCGCTCAGGGGACAGGGTGACCCGGGCATCCAAGCTCTCTCGGCGGAGCCGTTGAACCCGCTCAGTCATCGCCATAATGCTCTCCGCGTACCGTTACCTTCAACCCAGCTTCTTCCAGGAGCCGGACAGCCGACTTCACCGCTCCCTCGGGAGGCGGTGCCACCTCCGAAAGATGGTAATCCCGCCCCATACGATCATACTTGTCCACACCCAAGCGATGATAGGGTAACACATCCACCGGCGGTCTCGTGCCCAGCCCTCCGACGAACTCGGCCGAGGCCAGGAGGTTCTCCTCATCGTCGTTCACGCCCGGGATCAGCGGGATGCGCACGGTGAGGGCCGGGCTGGGCCCGTCGCTGCGCTCAAAACCGTTTCCCGCCCAACGGAGGTTCTCCAGAATCCAACGGTTGTGAACCCCCGTGTAGGCCTCATGTCGGTCTTCGTCCATGAGCTTAAGGTCGAAGAGGAGATGGGAGGCCAAGGGCGCCAGCTCCCTGAAGATCTCCGGTTGACAATGGCCGCAGGTGTCCAGGACGACCGGGAGATCCCGCTCTTTACATCCATGTAGGAGCGACCGAAGGAAATCGGGTTGGAAAAAGGGCTCACCCCCAGAGAAAGTCACTCCTCCTTGGGACTCGTCGAAATAGATCCGGTCCTCTTCGAGGAGGTCCAGGATCTCTTCTACGCTTCTTGACTTCCCGACCAGCTCCAGGGCCCCCGGCAGGCACAGCTCGACACACGCACTTTCCAGCCGACACTCATCCCAAGCCACTCTGATGCCCCCGTCTTCCAGAACGAGGGCCCCGCGGGGACAGGCCGGAACGCAATCTCCACAGACCGTGCACCGATCCGGACGGAAGAGGAGTTCAGGCCCAGCACGCTGACCCTCCGGGTTGTGGCACCCCATGCAGGAGAGGGGACATCCCTTCAGGAACAGGGTGGTCCGTAGCCCGGGTCCGTCATGGAGAGCGAACCGCTTGACGTCGAAGATGAATCCGATTGAAGGTCGCAATTGAACGTAGCCGTTGCAGGAATAAGGTATCCCTGTGCATTCTACCGGATCTCGTGGCCCGGAGGAAATCCTCCCGAAGGCCTTTCACCCGTTCCCCGCGAGGACCATGAGCAAGCATTCCGGAGCCTCAATCCCTCGAAAGCTCCCGCCCACCGCCTACGAACTGAAGGAAGGCGATACCTTCGTTCCCCTGACCTACGGGCAAACCCTCACGGAGTTCACCTGGAAGGCGGTCATTACCGGGATCATCCTGGGAATCATCTTCGGAGCCGCCAACACCTATCTGGGCCTCATGGCTGGGCTCACCATCAGCACCTCCATCCCCGTGGCGGTCCTGACGGTAGTCACCTTCCGGGCCTTCACCGCCGTGGGGTTCAAACACTCCATCCTCGAGTCCAACATATCTCAGACGGTGGGCTCGGCCAGCTCCTCGGTGGCGTCGGGGGTCCTTTTCACCATCCCGGCCCTTTTTATCTGGGGGATGAATCCAGCCTGGGGCCAGATCACCCTCCTGGCCATGGCCGGGGGGCTCATCGGGGTCCTCTTCATGATCCCCTTGAGGCAATACCTCATCAAGAGGGAGCACGGGAAGCTTCCCTACCCCGAAGGTATGGCCTGCGCCGAGGTTCTGGTGGCGGCAGAGGGTGGCGGGAAACAGGCACATGGCGTGTTCTGGGGAATCGGCGCCGGCATGCTCTTTCAGCTCATCACCCAGGGGTTCAAGTTCGTGAAGTCGGCCTGGGAGGTAGGGCTGCCCTTCAAGGCCAGCATCTCCGCCAAGGTCAACGCCCCCCTCCTTGGTGTGGGCTACATCCTCGGCATCCGCATCGCCACCGTCATGGTGGCAGGGGGCGCCCTCTCATCCCTCATTGTCATTCCCCTCATCAACCTATGGGGCCAAGGGTTTGCCGAACCGGTCTTCCCTGAGACGGAAAAGCTCATCCGGGACATGTCTTCCGGGGAAATCTGGGACCGCTACATCCGCTACATCGGTGCAGGAGCAGTGGCAACGGCTGGGATCATCACCCTCATCAAATCCATCCCCACCATGGTGGAGTCCTTCAAGTTGGGCTTGGGGCAACTCACCCAACGAGTTGGAGATGCCATCGCCAAGGTGGAGCGTACCGATGACGACCTGAGCTTCCGAACGGTGGGGATCTTCCTGGCTTTCATTCTCCTGGCTCTGGCCGTGATTCCTGGACTTCTGGGATATTTGGACTCCTTCGTGGTCCGGGCCATCGCCTCTCTTTGCATCGGGATCTTCGCATTCTTCTTTGTCACGGTGAGCTCCCGAATCGTAGGCTTGGTGGGCGTGACCTCGAACCCCACTTCGGGGATGACCATCGCCACCCTCCTGGGAACCTCCATGGTCTTCTACCTCATGGGGTGGACCGACATGATGGGGAAGGCCACAGCCCTCATGGTGGGAACGGTGGTGTGCATCGCCGCCTCCATCGCAGGCGATACGTCTCAGGATCTGAAGACAGGCTTCATTCTGGGGGCCACTCCGTACAAACAACAAATCGG
>JAUXEE010000116.1 GCA_030618065.1 Gemmatimonadota bacterium | reverse complement strand
GTGAGGAAGAGTGGAGGGGGGCGGACTCCATGGATCTCCTTCGGCGTTCCGTGGCGCTTCTGGATGGGATGGGCTTCGAGCCGCTCAATGTGGATGTAGTGGTCATCACCGAGGCCCCGAAGATCGGCCCCCTGTCGAATTCGATGGCCAAGAGGTTGTCCCAGCTCTTGGGAATCCCGGAGGGCGCCGTCTCCGTAAAGGGAAAGAGCAATGAGGGCATGGGTTGGATCGGCGCCGGAGAGGGGCTGGCCGTCCATGCCATCGCACTTGTGACTGGAAAGAAATCCGGGATTCCTTGAACGCTATTCTCTCTTTCCTCGGTGCTCAGGGGCCACTTCTCCTCTATCTCCTTCTGGGAGCCGGCTCGGCGGTGGAGAACCTCTTCCCGCCTATACCTGCCGACACTTTCGTGCTGCTTGGGGCGTTCCTGGCTGCCAGCGGGAGGGCCGACGCCTGGACCGTCTTTTTCGTCACCTGGTTGGCCAACACCACGGCGGCCCTCCTGGTGTACTGGACCGGATACCGGATCGGGCGCCCCTTCTTCCAGGTGGGAATGGGCCGATACCTGCTGAATCCCGCCCAACTTCGCAGGTTAGACACTTTCTATCATCGGTGGGGACTTCCCGCCATCTTTTTCGCACGCTTCCTCCCTGGACTCAGGGCCATGGTTCCGGTCTTCGCCGGGGTGACCCATCAACCCTTCCGAGTGGTGGCCTTTCCCCTCTTCGTGGCGTCAGGGATCTGGTACGGGGGCCTGGTTTGGCTGGGTGCAACCGCGGGAAAGAATCTTCCGGCCATAGGGCAGTGGCTGGCGGATGCCAATCGGCTTCTCCTCGCCCCGGCTCTGGTGGTTCTGGTGGTGGTGGTGTGGTGGTGGTTCCGGACCCGGAGAGGTGGAGACTCCATGGAGAAGGAATGAAGCGAGATTCCTCCTTCCGCCTGGAATCGTTCGTGGATTACCTCTCCTTCGAACGTGGCCTCTCGGACAGGACCCTTTCAGCCTATCAAAGGGACCTGGAGAAGCTCCTGGTCTTCCTGGAGAGGAAGGGCCGGAACGAGCCCGCTGACGTCACTCCCCAGGATCTCAGGGACTTCGTCTTCCACCTCAAGGACTCGGGCCTGGCACCCAGCTCCATCCGTAGGACGCTCTCCTCCCTTCGCGGATACTTCGCCTTCCTTCTGGAGGAGGGGGTTCTGGAGGTCGATCCCAGCGAGCGGTTGGAGTCTCCCCGAGCCTGGCGAAAGCTGCCGGATGTTCTGTCTGTGGAGGAGGTCGAGAAGATTCTGGAGGCTCCGAATCCGGACCACCCTATGTACTGGCGGGATCGGAGCATTTTGGAAGCCCTCTATGCCACCGGAATGCGGGTCTCGGAGTTGGTGGAGTTGAAGATCAGTAACCTCGACCTGGAGGAGGGGCTCTGCACCCTTTTCGGAAAGGGATCCAAGGAGCGGCTGGTGCCTCTGGGTCGACCGGCCCGAAGGGCACTCGAACGTTACCTCAGGGATGTCCGAGTCCTACTGGATTCGGGAAAAGGGGAGGGGAGGGTGTTCCTGAATCACCGGGGACGGCCTCTCTCCCGGGCGGCCATCTGGGATCTGGTGAAGAAGCACGCGTCGGGGGGTGGGGTTCATCGAAACGTGTCCCCTCACACCTTCCGGCATAG
The DNA here is from genome assembly GCA_030618065.1 of Gemmatimonadota bacterium. GTDB lineage: Bacteria > Gemmatimonadota > Gemmatimonadetes > Longimicrobiales > Gaopeijiaceae > JABDNZ01. Next base: position 5,027 of record JAUXEE010000116.1, on the reverse strand, counting down.
CTTCGCTACCCATCTCCTGGAGGGTGGGGCTGACCTGGCCGCGGTCCAGGAACTCCTGGGCCATGCCGACATCTCCACCACCCAGATCTATACGCACGTCGACCGAGAGTACCTCAAGGAGGTCCACCGGACCTTCCATCCTCGGGGCTGAGTCGCCACGGACTCACCTCGGAGTCTCCCTGGAATCGCCTCCGAAAGCTGCCCCGACTGCTTTGCGGGCGCCTACTCTCCAGACCCGGGCAGGGAATCCGAAACTTGAGCCAGACGGGCCCGAGCCGCCTCCCTTTCTACAACGGCGAAGAGCTCCCCCTGGGAGTTGGCGCCCTCCAGGAACCTGAAGGCCGCGGCCAGCACTCGGTCTCTCTCGGCCTGGAATTCCAAGGCGTGATGGTAGTGCTCGGCCCTTTGGGCGAAGGCCATTTGGGTGCGCCAGATCAGATACTCTCTTGCCTCCGGATCCTCGATCAACTCAGCCGGCAAGCCCTCCCCTTCAAGAAGAGAGAAGAGGGGTTCGACCCCTTCCCTAGCCAGCTCCTCAGGTCCCGTACCGTCCTTGGCCCGTTTGGCGTGCTCGAAGGCGAATTCGGTGATTCGGAGGGTGAGGGGGATCTCGGCCTTGGCCGACTCCACCAGAAGGTTCTGTTCGACTGTGGTGAGGGTGTCCCCCTCGATCACCAAGTCGGGGAAGACCCCTCCGTCGGCCCTGAGCGAACGGCCGGCCTCGGTCACCACGGTAGGGAAGGAATCGGACACCTCATGGAGAGGGCGGCCCTGTAGGTCCCTGGGGATGTGGAGGGACCTGCCCAGGGGGGTCATCCAATCGCCGGTGGTAATCCGGAGGCGGCGATCCCCCGGGAGGGGTAGGACGGTTTGGACCACGCCCTTTCCGAATGTCCTCTCGCCCAGTACTACGGCGCGGTCATGATCCTGGAGAGAGCCGGCCACGATCTCCGCCGCGGAGGCGGTGAAACGATCTACGAGGACCACCAGCGTCTTATCAGGGATGCGTGCGGGAAGCCTGGCGTCCCAGGACTCTTCTACCGTCTTGTTCGGTTGGCCCCGAAGCCTGCTGACCGTGCTGGCCAGGGTTTTCCCCCGGTCCAGAAAGAGGTCCGCCATGGAAAGTGATTCCCCCAGGTATCCGCCCGGATTCCGCCGAAGGTCCAGGATGATCCCCTTGGCATCGGCCAGGAGGGCGAAAGCGGAGTCCACCTCGGCGGCGGATCCACGGGCCACCTGATCGACCAGTATGTACCCCAAGGAGTCGTGGACCGTGCTGGCGGTGACGGCCGATACGTGGACCTTATCTCTCCGGATGGGGAAGGGAAGGGGTTCGCCAACGCCCTCTCTTTCAACCTCGATTTCGACGACGGTTCCAATAGGCCCTCGTATGGAGTCCCGAGCCATGTCCGTCGTCCACTCTCGGGCGTCCACTCCCTTCACGTCCACGATCTGGTCTCCGACAAGGAGCCCTACCTCGTCGGCTGGGGTTCGGCGGAAGACCGCCGTGATGGTGACTCGTCCATTGAGTTGGGTAATCTGGACCCCGATGCCGGCGTAATCGCCGGTGTTGCCTTCTTCGAAGGCCCCGAATTCCTCTGGTGTGAATACGGTGGCGTAGGGGTCATTGAGGCCCTCAATGAGGCCTTCCAGAGCCTGCTCCCAGAGGATGGAGTCATTGAAGGTCGTCTGATGGTAGTCCAAGATGTTCCGGAAAGCCCCAAGGAACACTTGGCGTTCGGTACCAGCATCGACCTGCCGTGTCGTGTCGGGGACTTGCCCCTCTCCCGAATTGAAGAAGGAGAGGAGGAGGATGAAGAGGATCGAGGGCATTCGTCGGAACATGTTTCGTCCGGGATTCAATGAACAGTTGGCCAGTAAGCCCCTAAATTAACACCATTCGTCTTTCTGGCGTTCCATCCCGGTATGGATGTCGCCGCTGCGGGGCAAACACCGATCCCTTACGTTTGTATGAGGAACCCGGGTGGGGCGACCCCGATTCGAGAACCCGGAAATCAAGGGACTCCATGCGAGAAAATGGCAAAGGCCCAACTCCCCCCCTCAGGGTGGGTCTGGTTCAGTTTAAACCCAGAAAGGCGGATGTAGCCGGGAACCTGGACCAGGTCCGGGACCGTTGGCTCCGTGACGCCGAGGGCACCGACATCCTGGTATTTCCTGAGGCTGCCCTCACCGGGTACTTCCTGGAAGGAGGGGTCGCCGACGCAGCGCTACCCGTGGACGAGGTGGCGGAGGGGTTGGGGCGGCCGGGGAATCAAGCCCCCGACGTGGTCCTGGGCTTCTACGAGAAGTGGCGAAGGGGAATCTACAATAGCGTAGCGTACTTCGAGCCCTGGGAGGATGGATATCGTCCTATCCATGTACACCGGAAGATGTTCCTGCCGACCTACGGAGTCTTCGAGGAGGCCAGGTTCGCTGATCCGGGAAGAGAGTTGGCGGCCTTCAATAGCCGGTTTGGCCGGATGGGTCTTCTGGTGTGCGAAGAGATGTGGCATTCCCTTCCCCCTACTATTCTCGCTCTGGATGGGGCTGAGCTGATTCTGGTGGTAAGCGCTTCCCCCGCCCGGGACTTCCCGGAGGGGCTGGGGCGGTCCGAGAACCTGGCCCGCTGGGACGCCCTGGCCCAGGGATCCGCCAGGGAGCACGGCGTGTTCCTGGCGGTCTGCCAGTTGGTGGGATCGGAGGGTGGGAAGGTATTCCTCGGCGGCTCTGTGGTAGTAGGGCCTGACGGATCCATCCTGGCCAGAGGGCCTCTCATGGAGGAGGGTGTAGTCACCGTGGCCCTGGGTGGTAAATCCATCGACAGGGCCCGTTTCGATGCGCCCCTCCTTGCCGATCTCCAGCAAATGCTCCCTCACCTCCAACGGTCACTGGACCGGGCCGGTACCCGGAACGTCAGCCAGGAGGAAGGGGAGCTGCCAGGGAGTGACGCCGAGGAAAAGGGAGAGACTTCCCGAGCCTCCCTCGGGGGATCCGGACCTGTTCGCCCCACGGCCGGTTCTCCTCGACCTGGTGATCCCCTTCCCATCATGGATATGGAGCTGGTTCACAAGATCCTGGTGGAGTTCATCCGGGAGGAAGTGGTGAGAAAGAGGGGGTTCGAGGGTGTAGTTCTAGGTGTTTCGGGGGGTGTTGATTCGGCGGTGGCTCTTTTCCTGGCTGTGGAGGCCTTGGGTCCAGAGATGGTGACCGGTTTTCGACTCCCCTATGCTACCTCGAGCCCCGAGAGTCTGGAGCACGGGGCTCTGGTACTCTCGGCCACCGGAGCCCGCACCCAAACCATCGATATCACCCCTGCCGTGGATGCCTATATCCAGGAAGTGGATCCGGAGCTTTCCGATCTCCGTCGGGGGAATCTCGCCGCCAGAGTCAGGGGTGTGACCCTCTTCGACCAATCAGCGAAGCTCGGAAGGCTCCCCCTGGGCACAGGGAACAAGAGCGAGCGCCTGTTGGGCTACTTCACATGGCACGCCGACGATTCGCCCCCCATCAATCCCATCGGAGATCTCTTCAAGACCCAGCTTTGGGAGCTGGCACGCCATCTGGGCGTCCCGAAGGAAATCGTGGAGAAACCGGCCTCGGCCGACCTTATCAGAGGAATCCATGACGAGGACGAGCTGGGGGTCTCGTATCGGGAGGCGGATCCCATCCTTCACTGGCTCCTTTCCGGATATCGTCCGGAAGAGCTGATCGCTCTGGAGTTCAAGAGAGAGGCTGTAGAGGCGGTATGGGGGCGGTTCAACGGTACCCACTGGAAGCGGGAGCTTCCCACGGTGGCGGTCCTGTCCGGAACGGCCATAGGGGAGTTTTTCCTGAGACCGGTGGATTATTGATTACTCCTTCCCCTGCCTCAGCGACCTCCGTCAACCCCTGGATCTAACGCTCCCCAGAAGGTAGCTGGCGAAAAAGAGGGCTGCGGAAAAAAGGACGATGGAGGCCCCGGAGGGGAGGTTCCAGAGCCAGGAAAGCCAGAGGCCCATTCCGACGGAGAGGAGGGCGGAGGCCACGGAGAGGACCACCATTCCCCTGACCGATGAGGCCAGGATCTGCCCTGTGGCCGCCGGGATGACCAGGAAGGCCGACACCAGGACGATCCCCACCAACTTCATGGCCGCGACGACGGTCACGGCCAGAATGCTCAGGAGAAGGTAGTTCAGGAAGGCCGCCGGGATTCCCGCCGCCCTGGCCGCCTCCTCGTCCACTCCCAGGAAGAGGAACTCCTTGAACAGAAGGGCCAACACCCCTAGGGACACTCCCGCCAGAGCGAGGAGTCCCCAGAGGTCCCCCGGGCCCACCGAGAGAATGTTCCCGAAGAGGTAACCCAGGAGATCCTGCCGGTACGTCTGGGAAAGGCTGATGAGAGCCACCCCCATGGCCATGGCCGTAGGGAAGAAGATGCCGATGGCCGTGTCTTCCGAGACTTCGCCCTTTCTCGTGATCCAGCCGATGACCCAGGCCACCCCTACGGAAAAGACCCCGGCTGCCGCCAGCGGCGGGAGCCCCAACACCAACCCGAGGGCCACTCCTCCCAGGGCGGCGTGGGAGATTCCGACCCCGATGAAAGCCATTCTCCTGAGAACCACGAAGACCCCCAGGACCGCACAGGTCGCCCCCAGGAGGAAACCGGTGATCAGAGCCCTCTGGATGAATCCGTAGGAGAGGAACTCCATCACGGCTCGATCCCTTCCGTTGAGGGTTCTTCGCGTTGTCGAGGGCTTTCGGAATCGGGTAGCTCCTGGTGAACATGGGGGGGCGGGAAGTGATACACTTCCGGCACGGCCCGGCTCTTCAGCACGTCCTGAGGGGCCCCGGATGCCCGGATGGTGCGGTCCAGGAGGATGAGAGTCTGGGCGTGTTGGGCGACGTCCTCCACGTCGTGGGAGGCACAGAAGAGAGTCAGGCCCCTGGCTCGTTGAAGGTCGCAGACCTGACCGTAGAAACTCGCCCTCGCTGCCGGATCCAACCCGGAGGTGGGCTCATCCATGATCAACAGGCATGGGTCACCGACC